>JACZKR010000359.1 GCA_014859945.1 Paracoccaceae bacterium
GGGCAATATGCACGCGGGCGGCGCGGATCTGGGGGTTCGACTGGATGGTGCGGGCCAGCTCTCCCTCTTTCGCCCGCCAGTAGGCGGCGTCGAACATCTGCGCCGTGGTGCCGAAGCCCGAAAGCCCGTCCAGAAGTTCATAACCCGAACCGGAATTCGCCGGCAGGCCTTCGGCGGCGAGCGTCATCCGCAGGCTGTCGCGCTCGGCCGCGGGCACCCAGATGGAATCGCCCCGCACCTCATGCGCGATGCCGCGTTGGTCCAGTGCGGCAATCACCTCACCCGCCGCGGCGCCTTCAAGGCCGGCATAAAGCAACGCAAGATCGGGGCTGGCCGCCATGCGCGACAGTGCGATCACCGCAAGGAAGACGGCCACGGTCGCCCCCGCGACCAGCGCCCGCCGCCGCCCGTCAAGTGCCGCCCAGATCGAAAGAAGGTTCTGCACATCCGCCTCCGCCCGGGCCTTCTGACCCGTGCGCCCAGCTTTCCGCGATGTGCCTTAACAACTGATTAGCGGAACCCGGTCAGGCCGGGCGGCCTTGCCGCAGAAGGTCCAGTACCAGACGCGAAAGCGTGGTGCCCGGGTTCGCCAGATCGAGGATGACGTCGAAATGGTTGCGGTCCGCGATTTCCTGCACCGGCCAGCCGGTTGCGGCGGCGAAGGCGGCGGTCTGGCGGTGGAAGCCCGGCACCTCGCCCGCGCCGGAGGCCAGAGCCAGCGCGCCGGGCAGGCCCTGCGGCGGATGGCGCAGGGGGCTGGCGGCCAGTTCCTCCGCAGTGAAGCGCATCCAGTCGTTCACATGGCTGGCCGCCAGCGGGGCCAGTTCGAACAGGCCCGAGACCGGCAGGCAGGCGCAAAGCGGCTGGTCAGGGAGCCCGTGGCCGGCCTGCCAACCCGGCTGCGCCACCGCCGCCGCCAGATGCCCGCCGGCCGACGACCCGGTGACCAGAATGCGCGCCCGATCAATGCCCAGCGCATCGGAGTTGTGCCACAGCCACGCCAGCGCCCGGCGGCAGTCGCCGATGATTTCGGTGATCGGGGCGCCGGGGGCCAGCCGGTAATCGGGCACCGCACAGGCGATGCCCTGCGCGGCCAGCATGGGCGCCGCAAAGGCCGATTGCCCACGCGCGAGCGCCCTCCAGTAGCCGCCATGGATGAACATCACCAGCGGGCGCTTTTCACCCGGAACCGTGCCGAACAGGTCCAGCTGCAGCCCCGTTTCGGCACAGAACTGCAGCCCCGGGCGGCCATGCGGCAGGGCATGGGCCTTGTCCGACAGCGACTGGTAAAGCCCCATGATCCGGTCGAATTCGGCCGCGCTGACCGTGGCGCGGGCGGTGTAGTCGCGGTCAAGCACGTCACGCGGCAGAAGCTGTTCACCTGCAAGCATCGGATTTCCTTTCAGATCACCAGCGGGCTGACCCGGTTCTCGATCAGCCGCACCAGAGACAGCGCCGTCAGCGCCGAAGACTTGGGGTTATGGGCCAGCGGCGCGTTATCCAGCGTGATTTCCATCCGGCCGAAATCGCCGGCGGCGATGACCCGGTGGCGGTTGGCCTGCGCGCCGGGATCGGCGATCAGCCGCAAGAGGGTGGCGTCCGGCCCCAGCCCCGCCAGCGCCGTGATCAGCGCCACATTGGCGTTTTGGGGAAAGCGCCGGGCGGCTTCGCGCGCGGGGCCTTCGAAGAAGGTCAGTGGCGCGGCCAGCGCGGCCAGATCGCAGAGCGCCTCGGCCTCGGTGCCTTTCCAGGCCAGCGCGGGTTTGGTGACCTCATGCACCACCGAGGCCAAGGGCAGCCGCGCGGCCGCCGACAGCGCATCCATCCCCCCCAGGGCGCCGGGCGGAATCAGCACCTGCCGCCCTGCCGCCCGGGCCTGCGCCAGCAGAAGGTCA
>JACZKR010000360.1 GCA_014859945.1 Paracoccaceae bacterium
CCACATCCAGGAAGACCAGAAAGACCGAGGCCGCCATGACGCAGCCCACCGCGAGCCATGGCAGGGGCGCGACAAGGGCTGCGGCCAGAAACCCCGCCGCGCAGCAGCCGAAGCCGAAGCGCACGGCGCGGCGGACGGTGCCGCGCCGCGACAGGTGCAGCATGACCGGGGCGAAGAACAGCAGCGCGTTGGTCATCGACAGGGCGGTGCCGCCGACCTTGTCGCCCAGACCGGCCTCGATGCAGAAGATCGGCAGGTAGACGACATAGACCCACCAGCCGCAGGAGCGCATCACCGCAAAGAGCCATCCGGCGATCAGCCGGGGCTGGGCGAAGAACCGGCCAAGGAAGGCCAGCGGGTTCAGCGCCGGGCCTTTGGCGCGGGCGATCTGCTTGCCGTTGCCCAGCCGCAGGCTCCAGAAGGTCGCCAGCAGAAGAAGCGCGAAGAAGCCTGCCAGCAGGAAGGGCGCGGGTTCCCAGAAGCTGTGCAGCCAGACGCCGGTCAGCGGCCCGATGGCCCAGGGGGCGGCGGCAAAGACCATCTGCATCGACTGGCTGCGGCCCAGATCCTCACGGTCCACATAGTCCAGCACATAGGCGTTGAAGCAGACAAAGGTGGTGGCCGTCGCCATGGCGTTGCAGACGACCGACAGCAGAGTAAGTTCCGCGCGCCCGGTGACGGCCAGCGCCATGCCGATCACATAGAGCAGGCAGCCGGCGGTATAGGCCCAGCGGCGGGGGATCTTGCGGGTCGCCCAGGGCACCATCAGCCCCCACACGAGCGCGATGACCCCGGCCGTGAAATAGGCGACCGAGGTGGCATCGGCAGACCCCAGCGCCTGATAGACCGCCAGCGGCATGGCCGAGATCAGCGTGCCGCGCACTGCCGCCTCAAGCCCGGCAAGAAGGGCGAAATGCATCACCTTGGGGGCGGGTGCCTGGGTCAGCGGCAGGGGAAGTTCATTGATGGCCATGGCGGCAAGATCGCTGCGAAACGGCCGGCGGGCTGCGCCATCCGCGACGGCGCCCGGCCTGCCGGCGACGGCTTATCCCCGCGCCAGAAGATCGGCCAGCCGCGCGCGGGCCTCGGGCAGGGGGCGGCCCTGCAGCACCGGTTCAAGCCCGCGGGTCAGGAAATGGCCGGTCAGGGCCATGGCGGGGGCATAGTCCTGCGGGCCGCCGGCGCCCAGAAGGATGGGCGGCAGCGGCAGAAGCCGCGACGCCCATTCGCCCGCGCCCTCGGCGCTGACCGCCCGGCCGCTGCGGGGCGAGACATAGGCCAGCGCGTCGCGCCGGCCGGTCACGGCGCAGGCGGTCAGGTCCAGACCGAAGCCAAGCTCTTCCAGCAGCAGAAGTTCCCAGCGCAGATAGCCTGTCTCCCACCCCGGGCCGGCGGCAAGGGCATCGGCCAGCGCGACCGTGGCGGCATAAAGCGCGGGATGGGGTTCGCGTTCGGGAAGGGCCACATGCAGCAGCGCGCAGACCGCGTTCAGCCCGGCCAGCGCGCGGCGGTCCGACAGGATGGCGGCGCGGGACCGCAGGGGTTCGGGCCGGAAATGGCCAAGGTGATCGTCCAGCCGCGCCCGCCATTCCAGCGCAAGCTGCTGGCCCGGCTGCAGCATCGGCGCCATGCGGCGCGAGCCGCCGCCGGGCACCACGCCGGCATGGCGGCCATGGGCGGCGGTAAAGACCTCGATGATCGCGGCCGCCTCGCCATGCGCCCGCGCCGAGATCAGCATGCCTTCATCGCGCCATTCCATTGCGTCACTATCGGCCGCCAGTCCTTGCGCGGCAAGGGGCCGCCGCCTAGCTTCGCGCCATGCAGGACCGCGCCCGCACCCCCGTTCCCGAACGTCTTGCGGCGCTGGCCGTTGCAACGCTTGCGATGGCCGCGCTACGGGCGCAGTTCGATGCAATAGGTCCCGATGCCGGCAGCGCGGGCGTGCGGCTTTGGGCCATGGCGGGTTATTTCACCATCCTGACCAATGCCTTGGTCGCGGCGCATATGCTGCTGGTGGCGCTGCATTGGCGGATCAGCGCGGCGCGGGCGGCGGGGCTGCTGCTGTCGATCGTCATGGTGGGGCTGGTCTATCACACGCTGCTGGCGCGGCTGTGGCAGCCTGACGGGCTGTTGGCCTGGGCCGATCTGGGGCTGCATACCGGGGTGCCGCTGGCCTATGCCCTGTGGTGGGCGGTGCTGGCGCCGAAGGATGTGCGGCCGGGCGATCTGAAATGGTGGCTGGTCTGGCCGCTGGGCTATGGCGTCTATGCGCTGATCCGGGGGGCGCTGACCGGGTTCTGGCCCTATCCGTTCCTGAACGCCGACGCGTTGGGCTGGCCCCGGGTGGCGGTGCATCTGGTGCTGCTGGCGGGGGTCTTTGCGCTGGGCGGGCTGGCGATCCGCCGGGCGGCGGGGCGGCTGGCGCGCTAGTCCAGCCCCGGTTCACCCAGAAGGCTGCGGCCGGCGCGGTCTTCGACCTCGATCAGCCACAGATCGGGGTCGCGCCGGCGCTGGCGGGCCAAAGCCTGATCCACCTCGGCCTCATCCCCTTCGGCCAGAACCACCCATTTCCGGCTGTCGGTCATCATGTCGTAGCTGCGCTGAAAGGCCTGCGCACGGCCGTCGAGTGTCGCGACCTTCACCACCACCGCGCCCGCCGTGGCGTCGCCCCGCGCCATGACATAGGCCGGAATATCGGCCAGCCGCAGCCGCGCCAGATAGGCGGAAACCCAAAGATCGGCGGTCAGGCGCAGGGACATGGTGACGGAGCTTGTCATTTGACGGCAGGCCGGCGGGCGGCCAAGGTGGCGCCAACCTTCAGGAGAGAACCAGAAATGTCCAGCCCGACCTACCGCGCCTCGCTTGCCCCCCGCATTGTTGTTCTTCTGGGGGCGGTGGCGATGGTGGCCTCGAACTTCGTGAAGGGCGACGACACGCTGAAGGCGGCGCTGCAACTGGGCGGCGGCGTGGTGGCGCTGGCCGGTCTGGTCTGGTTCCTGCTGGCGATGCGCCGCGCCCGGTCCGGCCGGGGCTAAGGCCTCAGGCGTCGCCGTCCTTGAAATCAAGGCCCATTTCCGAATAGCGCTCGGCCTCTTCCAGCCAGTTGGGGCGGACCTTGACGGTCAGGAACAGGTGGACCTCACGATCAAGGAAGGTCGAGATTTCGGCGCGGGCGGCCTGACCGATCTGCTTGATCGTCTCGCCCTTGGCGCCTAAGACAATGCCCTTGTGCCCGTCGCGCGCGACATAGACCACCTGATCGATCCGGGTCGAGCCATCGGCCCGGTCTTCCCATTTCTCGGTCTCGACGGTCAGCTGGTAGGGCAGTTCTTCGTGAAGGCGCAGCGTCAGCTTCTCGCGCGTCATTTCGGCGGCGATCATCCGCATCGGCAGGTCGGCGATCTGGTCTTCGGGATAGAACCACGGGCCTTCGGGCAGTTCGGCCGCCAGCCATTCGCGCAGGTCGTCAACGCCGTAGCCGCGCTCGGCGCTGATCATGAAGGTGCGGGCGAAGGGGAAGGCTTCGTTCAGCTTCTCGGTCAGGGCCAGCAGGGTTTCGGCCTTGACCCGGTCGATCTTGTTGATGGCCAGCGCCACCGTCTTGCCGCGCGGCATTTCTTCGGCCAGCCGGTCGATGATGGCCTGCGCGCCTTCGGTCAGGCCGCGGTGCGCCTCGATCAGGAGAACGATGATATCGGCGTCCGACGCCCCGCCCCAGGCCGCCTTGACCATGCTGCGGTCCAGCCGCCGCCGGGGCCGGAAGATGCCGGGTGTATCGACAAAGACGATCTGGGCATTGCCCTCCATGCAGACGCCGCGGATGCGGGCGCGCGTCGTCTGCACCTTGTGGGTGACGATCGAGACCTTGGCCCCGACCATGCGGTTCAGAAGGGTCGATTTCCCGGCATTCGGCTCGCCGATCAGGGCGACGAATCCGGCGCGGGTGGGGGTGGTCATGGGCTGGCCTCGATAAACTGCAACTTGCCTTACGGGATACTGGCCGGGAATTCCAGTTGGCATTCTGACATTGTCCGATACATGCTGATTGCGGTCACTGATCGCGGGGCGGCATTCGTGGGCCTTCTGAGATTTCTCTTTCGCGGGTTGTTCGGCCGCCGCCGGCGCAGGACCGTCTTCCGGCCCGAGCGGGTGACGGTTTCGGAACGGCTGGCGATCCGGACGGCCAGCCACCCCCGGGCCGGCACCGAGATCAGCATCGTTCAGGAAACCGAGATCCTCGGGCGGTGCTGGGTGATTGACGGCGACACGATCGACATCAGCGGCACGCGCATCCGCCTTGCGGGCATTGACGCCCCCGAACTGGACGATCCTTACGGAATGGCCGCGAAGGGCGCGCTGATGCGGCTGTGCAAGGGGGCCGTCATCCGTGCCGTGACCTCGGGTGATCTGTCGCATGACCGCCTGGTTGCGTTCTGCTACCTGCCCGATGGGCGCGATCTGTCGGCAGAGATGGTCCGCATGGGGCTGGCGATTGACTGGACCAAGTTCTCGGGCGGCAAATACCGTCACCTTGAACCGCCGGGCGTACGCAGGAAGCTTTGGCGCTGTGATGCGCGCCAGAAGGGACGGGCGCCGGCCAGATTGCCGGACTAACTGCCGGAATCCTGTTCCAACCGGGCCAGAAGGCTGCGGGCTGCGGCCTGTTCGGCGGCGCGTTTTGATGTGGCGCGGGCGGTTTCGGCGGCGCCGTTGGCGAGGGTGACGGTGACGGTGAAGACCGGCGCATGGTCGGGGCCTTCGCGGCCGGCTTCGGCATAGGCGGGGGGCGCCATGCCGCGGGCCTGCGCCCATTCCTGAAGGGCGGTCTTCGCGTCGCGGGCGTCGGGGGCCACAGTGCCAATGCGTGCGCCCCAGAGGCGCAGCACAAGGCCGCGCGCCGCATCAAACCCGGCGTCCAGATAGACGGCGGCGATCACCGCCTCCATCGCGTCGCCCAGAAGCGCGTCCTTGCGGCGGCCGCCCGACATCATCTCGGACCGGCCGAGCTTCAGCGCCTCGCCCAGGGCGATTTCGCGGGCCACTTCGGCGCAGCTTTCCTTGCGGACCAGCGCGTTGAAGCGGGGGGCAAGCTGGCCCTCGCTGGCCTGCATGTCGGCGGCCAGAAGCGCCTCGGCCATCACCAGCCCCAGAACCCGGTCGCCCAGAAACTCAAGCCGCTGGTTGTCGGGCCGGGTGGGCGACGAGATCGAGGAATGGGTGACCGCGCGCACCAGAAGCTCCGGCTTGCGGAACTGATGCCCCAGGCGCCCCTCAAGGGCCTTGAGATCGGCCGCGAGCCTCACTCCACCGCCTTGAAGAACCGGTCGGACCGCCAGGTCCAGAAAAACAGCATCGAGCGGCCGGCCGAGGAGAAGATGACGCGATCCACCTTGCCGATGATGTTCGAGGTCGGAACGAAGCCCAATCCCCCCGCTACCACCGCAAACCGGCTGTCATTGCTGTTGTCGCGGTTGTCGCCCATCACGAAGACATAACCTTCGGGCACGGTGAAGATGTCGGTGTCGTCACTGAAACTGCCTTCTTCGATGCTCAGAATCTCGTAGCTTGCCCCGTCGGGCAGGGTCTCACGCAGCCGGAATTTCTCGCAGGTCTGACCGATGCCAACCGGAGAGTTGCTGCAACGGGGTATCATCGCGTTGGGGCCCTGCGGCCCCATGACTTCGGTGAAAGGTGCCAAAGGTTCCTGCACCGCCGCGACACCGTTGATATAGGGGACGCCGCCGCGCAACTGCACGCGGTCACCGGCAAGGCCGATGATCCGATCAATGTAGTCCGATCCGTTGGTCGGGTGCTGCAGGGCGATCACGGAACCGCGCGGATAGTCGCCGGGGCCGGTCAGCCGAACCACGATGAAATCGCCGACCAGAAGCGTCGGCTTGCCGGATTCGCTGGGCACCCAGTAGGGCTGCCAGAAGACGCGCAGCAGAAACAGCACCGCCAGCAGCGCCATGGCGCCGGTCCCGATGCTGCGGGCCATGTTCGGGCCGGGGTCATAAGCGGCGCGGCGCGGCAGCAGGACGATGACAAGCGCCGCAATGACGCCGAGAAACGGAGCGAAAGTCGTCAGCACCCAAAGCCCGGAACGGCCGGCGTCATGAAGGCGCCGGACCAGTGTGGCCCACCAGTAGATCGAGACAAGGCCCACGACCGGCAGGAGAAAGCGGCTTACGCCCGGAGGTGCAAGTTCTGCGACGGTGATCCCAAGGACGATGGCGCCGATCAGCAAGGCCAGGGCAGCCAGCGCCTTTCGGCGCGAGGCCGTCCCCGACATATCGAAGAGTGCCTTCAGAAGTCTGGACAAGCCTTACTCCACCGCCTTGAAGAACCGGTCGGACCGCCAGGTCCAGAAATACAGCATCGAGCGGCCGGCCGAGGAGAAGATGACGCGGTCGGCGCGGCCGATCAGGTATTCGGCCGGCACGAAGCCCACGCCACTGACGGCGGTCGAGAAGCGGCTGTCCTGGCTGTTGTCGCGGTTGTCGCCCATGAAGAAATACTGGCCTTCGGGCACGGTGAAGACATCGGTGTTGTCGGCATATCCGCCATCCTCGATGTTCAGCACGGCATGGCGCAGGCCGCCCGGCAGGGTTTCGATGAAGGCTTCCTTTTCGCAGAGGCCGCCGGTGCCGACCGGATCATTGGCGCAGCGCGGCAAGTTGCCCTGGGGCCCCTGCGGTTCCTTCACCTCGGTGAAGGTGCCGGCGGGTTCCTGCGGCACTTCGGCGCCGTTGATGTAGAGGATGCCGTTCTTCATCTGGATCTTGTCACCCGGCAGGCCGATCAGCCGCTTGATGAAATCCGATCCGTTGCCGGGGTGGCGGAAGACCACCACGTCGCCGCGCTGGGGTTCGGATGCCAGGATGCGGCCCGAGAAGGGGCACATCGCAAAGGGGCAGGAATAGCGCGAATAGCCGTAGGCCATCTTGTTGACGAAGATGAAGTCGCCGATCAGCAGGGTGGATTTCATCGATTCCGAGGGAATCCAGAAGGGCTGGAAGAACAGCGTGCGGAACACGCCCGCGATGACCAGCGCCCAGAACACCGTCTTGATGGTCTCGACGATGCCGCCTTCGGATTTCGCCATGGGAGAAGCCTTTCGATATTGAGGGCGCTACATGCGCGCGGGGCGCCGGGGAGTCAAGTTTCGCCGGCGGGAAGCGGCCGGGCCTCGATCACGACGAAGGCCTGCGCCCAGGGGTGATCATCGGTCAGGGTGACATGGACGATGGCGCGGTGGCCGGGCGGGGTCATCTGTGCCAGACGCTCGGCGGCCCAGCCGGTCAGCTGCATCACCGGTTGGCCGCTGCGCAGGTTGGACACCGCCATGTCCTTCCAGGCGATGCCCATGCGCAGCCCGGTTCCCAGCGCCTTCGAGCAGGCCTCCTTCGCGGCCCAGCGTTTGGCATAGGTCGCGGCCACGGCGCGGGGGCGGCTGTCGGCCTTGCGCTGTTCGCGTTCGGTGAAGACCCGGTCGCGGAAGCGGTCACCGAAGCGGGCGAGGGTGCCCTCGATCCGTTCGATGTTGCACAGGTCGGTGCCGATGCCGAGGATCATGGCCTGACGGGCGCGTTCATCCGCGCGCCTCATCCATCCGGCGGCGCATTTCACCGATGGAGTCTTCCAGCCCCATGAAGATCGCCTCGCCGATCAGGAAATGGCCGATGTTCAGTTCCCGCAGTTCGGGAATGGCGGCGACGGGGGCAACATTGTCATAGGTCAGGCCGTGGCCGGCATGCACCTCAAGCCCCAGCGCATGGGCCAGGGTGGCGCCGCGGCGCAGGGCGTCCAGTTCGGCGGCGGCTTCATCGAGCCGTCCTTCGGCGTGCAGGTCGGAATAATGCCCGGTGTGCAGTTCCACCACCGCCGCGCCGATCCGGGCCGAGGCGCGGATCTGGCGTTCGTCATGGCCGATGAACATGCTGACGCGGCAACCGGCATCGCGCAGGGGGGCGATGTAATGGGCCAGCCGGTTTTCATCGCCCGCCACGTCCAGCCCGCCTTCGGTGGTCCGCTCTTCGCGCTTTTCGGGCACAAGGCAGACGGCATGGGGTTTCAGCCGCAGGACGATGGCCGCCATTTCATCGGTCGCGGCGCATTCGAAGTTCAGGGGAATGCCGAGGCCGGCGCGCAGCGCCTCCATATCCGTGTCGCGGATGTGGCGGCGGTCTTCGCGCAGGTGGGCGGTGATGCCGTCAGCGCCGGCGGCTTCGGCCAGAAGGGCCGCGCGCAGCGGGTCGGGCCAGGCCGAGCCGCGGGCGTTGCGCACGGTTGCGACGTGGTCGATGTTCACGCCCAGTCTGAGCTTTTCCAGTGCCATGACATCCCTTTCCGGCAATTCCGCCCGCAGACTAGGGCTCTCCGGGGCGGGAGTCATCCCCCGCGGCGGCGGCGCTTTCGCGGGGGTGTTTCAGCCGGTTCGCAGCCTCGGCCAGCGCGGCCTTCAGCTTGCGCCGGCGCTCGCTGCGTTCCTTGGACTTGGCGGCGCGGGATTTCTGATAGGCTTCGACCAGCGGGATCGTGATGTAATAGGCGATCAGCGACAGGATGATGCCCGGCCCCAGCGCCCCGATGAAATAGGGCACATAAATCTCGTGCCAGAAGTTGATCAGCCCGCCCCAGCGCGCCTTTTCGGGGCCGAAGATCGCCATGACGTTGAACCACAGATCCCCGCCGGCATCGGCAAAGGCGCGGCCGATGTATTCGGCGTTCAGCGGCGCCTCGATGCCCATGATCCAGTGGCCCAGAGTCATGGCCAGCACGGCAAAGAAGGGCGTGGTGATCGGGTTGGTGTTGAAGGTTGCCAGCAGGGCGGCCAGCAGGTTGCCCTTCATGATCCGCGCCAGCAGCCAGGCGCCGACGAATTGCAGGCCGGGCAGGGGCAGGAAACCGATCAGGCTGCCGGCAAACATGCCGCGCGCGACGCGGTGCGGGGTGTCCGGCACGCGGCGCATCCGGTGGATGACATAGCGTGTCGCGCGCTTGAAGCCCCCTTTCGGATAGACCATCTCGCGCAGCCAGGGCAGCCAGCCCATCCTGTCTCGTCTTTTGAAGACCACCCTCTTCCCCGTTCTTCCCGCGACCGGACCCGCCAGGGCACCCGCGCCGCCCGCTTACAAAACTTCCTCGCCACCGTCACCTGTGGACGGACGCGGCAAATTCAACCCTTGTCCCGTTCACCACCATGTTCCTGCGGCGGCAATTTCATGACCGCGCGCAGGTTCTTTCGCCTAGCGCGGGTCCGCCGCCCGTTCGCGACGCGCCTGCCGCCGCTTGTCGCGCAGGGCCTGATAGGCCGTGATCATCGGCAGGCTGGCAAAATAGCCTGCCGTGGCCGCCACCACTCCGGGAATGATCCCGCCGACGAGATAGGGCAAGAAGAAACCGTCGTAAAAGCCGTAAAGCTTGCTCCACCGTGTCGGTTCGGTCGTGAAGACCGCCATGACGTTGGCCCAGAACTCACCCCCCGCCTGGGCGAAGGCGACAAGGATATGCGCCGCAGCCGGCGCCTCGGCCGCATTGCCCAGAAGCAGGTGGCCAAGCTGCATCGAGGTGACGGCGATCAGCGGAAAGGTCAGCGGGTTGCCGACCAGTGTCGCCAGAAGCGAGGCCAGGATGTTGCCGCGCATGATCCAGGCCAGAATGGCACCGGCCAGGATGTGCAGCCCGAAGAGCGGCGTGAACGACACGAATATCCCCGCCCAGATGCCCCGTGCGATCCGATGCGGCGGGTCGGGCAGGCGGGTCAGCCGGACCCAGACATAGCGCAGCCCGCGCCGCCAGCCGCCCCGCGGCCAGACCAGCGCCTGCAGCCGCCCGGTCCATGTCAGTCTGTCGCGGCGCTTGAAGACCACGCTTGTCGCACCTTTCGTTCGTCGGGTTGCGCTATCCCTAGGGTCTGCGCGTCTTGTCACGATGGCGTGACACCTGCGCGACATCGGTTTCCGCCTCTAGCGCGGTCATGACCATGTGCAGATGTTCGACATCGCGAAGGTCCACATCCACGATCAGCCGGTAGAAGTCCGGCTTGCGTTCGGTAAAGCGCAGGTCCGAGATATTCGCCTTCTGCTCGCCGATCAGGGTGCAGATGCGGCCCAGAACACCCGCATCGTTCGAGATGGTCAATTCCAGGCTGACGGTGTTCACCGCCTTGTGACGCCCGGCGTGCCAGTGCAGGTCAACCCAGCGGTTCGGCTGTTCTTCGAATTCCTCAAGCGCGGGGCAGTCGATGGCATGAACCACCACGCCCTGCCCGCGATAGGTGATGCCGACGATGCGTTCGCCCGGCAACGGCTGGCAGCAGGGCGCACGGCGCACCGATTGGTCATCGGGCAGACCCAGCACCGGGCGGGCCGGTTCAACCTCGTCCGTCACCGACAGCGTCAGTTCGGGGTACAGCGTTTCCACCACCTTGCGGGCGGTCAGTTCGGCGCTGCCGAGCCGCGCCAGAAGCTCGGCCTCGTCCGGTACGCCCAGCATCTTGGCGGCGGTGCGCAGGGCCTTTTCGGTGGCCTTCTTGCCGACATGCTCAAAGGCCGCGCGGGCCAGTTCCTGCCCCAGCCGCACGAAGCGCCCGCGGTCTTCTTCGCGCAGGGACCGCCGGATGGCGGCCTTGGCGCGGCCGGTGGTGACGATATCGACCCAGCTCGCCTGCGGGCGCTGACCTTCGGCGGTGATGATCTCGACCGACTGGCCGTTCTTCAGCCGTGTCCACAGGGGCACGCGGATGCCGTCGATCTTGGCCGAAACCGTGCTGTTGCCGATGCGGGTGTGGATCGCATAGGCGAAATCCAGCGGCGTCGCGCCGCGCGGCAACTGCACCACATCGCCCTTGGGGGTGAAGCAGAAGACCTGATCGGAATACATCTCAAGCTTCACGTTCTCGAGAAACTCGTCGTGGTCGCCTTCGTCGAAGCGTTCCGTCAGCGTGGCGATCCACTTGGCCGGATCGACGGCGAAGGGGTTCTTGGCGCGCACGCCTTCGCGATAGGACCAGTGGGCGGCCACCCCCGCCTCGGCCACCTCGTGCATTTCGCGGGTGCGGATCTGCACCTCGACCCGCTTGCCGTCGCGGCCCGAAACGGTGGTGTGGATGGACCGGTAGCCGTTGGTCTTGGGCTGGCTGATATAATCCTTGAAGCGCCCCGGCACCGCGCGCCAGCGCTGATGGATGACGCCCAGGATGCGGTAGCAGTCGGCCACGCTGCCGCAGATCACGCGGAAGCCGTAGATGTCGGACAGGCGCGAGAAGGCCAGGTCCTTCTCCTGCATCTTGCGCCAGATCGAATAGGGCTTCTTGGCGCGGCCATAGACCGAAGCCTCGATCTGCACCTTGTCCAGTTCCAGCCGGATGTCAGCGGTGATCTTGTGAACCACATCGCCCGATTCGCGCTGCAACAGCAGGAAGCGGCGCATGATGGAATTGCGCGCCTCGGGGTTCAGCACCTTGAAGGACAGATCTTCCAGTTCCTCGCGCATCCACTGCATGCCCATGCGGCCGGCGAGGGGGGCGAAGATTTCCATGGTCTCGCGGGCCTTCTGGGCCTGCTTTTCCGGCTTCATCGACTTGATCGTCCGCATGTTGTGCAGACGGTCGGCCAGCTTGACCAGAATGACGCGCAGGTCCTTGGACATCGCCATGAACAGCTTGCGGAAGTTCTCGGCCTGCTGGGTATGGGTCGATGACAGCTGAAGGTTGGTCAGCTTGGTCACGCCGTCGACCAGTTCGGCAACCTCATTGCCAAAGAGGCGCGCGACCTCGGAGTAGGTGGATTTGGTGTCTTCGATCGTGTCGTGCAGAAGCGCCGTGATGATCGTGGCATCGTCCAGATGCTGTTCGGTCAGGATGGCGGCGACGGCGACGGGATGGGTGAAATAGGGCTCGCCCGACTTGCGGAACTGGCCCTCATGCATCTTCATCCCGTAGGCATAGGCCTGACGGATCAATTCGGCATTGCAGCGCGGATTGTAGTTGCGGACAAGGGCGATGAGGTCTTCGACGTCGATCATCACCGCCCCTTGGGGCCCTTTCCGGCCTTAAAGCTCGCCTTGCGCTTCCATCAGCGCGCGGAGCAGTTTTTCCTCGGACATGTCGTCCTGCATCGGGCGGTCGATCTCGCCCGACATCAGAAGCGCCATCTGATCCTCTTCGGGTTCGTCCACCTCGATCTGGGTCTGATAGCTTTCGATCATCCGCTCACGCAGGACCGAGGCGATCTGCGTTTCCTCGGCGATTTCGCGCAGGGCGACCACCGGGTTCTTGTCGTTGTCGCGGTCCACAGAGGGGGCAGAGCCGGAAGCGATCTCACGCGCACGGTGGGCGGCAAGCATCACCAGCTCGAACCGGTTCGGGACCTTGTCAACGCAATCTTCAACCGTCACGCGGGCCATCTGAAACTCCAGTCGGGCAGGGGATCGGGAAACGCCTGTTTAGGCGCCATACGAGGGCTTGACAAGCGCATAATCAGAGGTTTGCGGCAGAGTCAAGCGGCACCACCTCGGCCAGAAGGCTGGCGGGCAACGCATCGCGCATCTGTGTGACGGTGCGGCCCAGCACCGGATGGCGCCAATCGGGCGCCACATCGGCCAGCGGCACCAGCACGAAAGCGCGGTCCTGCATGCGGGGGTGGGGGAGGATCAGCCGGTCGGGCGCCTCATGCGACTGCGCCTCGGGCGGCAGGTCCAGCCAGTGGCGGAAGCCGGCAAGGTCGGGCAGGACGGAATCACCCAGCGCGATCAGGTCCAGATCCAGCGTGCGCATGCCCCAGCGGCGATTCCTTTCGCGGCCGAACTGCGTTTCGATTGCATGCAGACTACGCAATACGTCTTCTGCGACCATTTCGTGACGCAACGTTACGACAGCGGCGGCGTTCACATAGTCGGGGCCGGCACCCGGGGGGAAGCAGGGGGTGCGGTAAAGCCGGCTGAGGCGCAGAACCTGCGTTCCGGCGCCATCAAGTGCCGCTGCTGCTGCAAGAATCGTCGCTTCCGGCATGTGCCCCGCGTGGGGCAGATTTGCGCCGAAGGCCACCAGCGCCTGCTTTTCCAATGCCTGCTCCTTTGCTACCCTTGCCGCTGTGGCAGCATGCTGTTCATTTGTCGGTCTTGTCGTCACGACGGCTGCCAGCCATATCCGACTTGTTCACCGTCGATTTCGCTACATTACGTTGGTCACTCACGGAGCGCGATTGGTGGATATCGATTTCGAGGGGAAGACCGAATGTTTTACAAGGACGAACGGCTTGCGCTGTTCATCGATGGATCGAACCTGTATGCGGCCGCCAAGGCGCTGGGCTTCGACATCGACTACAAGCTGCTCCGCCAAGAATTCATGCGGCGCGGCAAGCTTCTGCGGGCCTTCTACTATACGGCCCTTCTGGAAAACGACGATTATTCGCCGATCCGTCCGCTGGTGGACTGGCTGCACTACAACGGCTTCACCATGGTCACCAAGCCGGCCAAGGAATACACCGACAGCCAGGGTCGCCGGAAGGTGAAGGGCAACATGGACATCGAGCTGACGGTCGATGCCATGGAGCTTGCGCCGCGCGTCGATCACATCGTGCTGTTCTCGGGCGACGGCGATTTCCGGCCGCTGGTGGAAAGCTTGCAGCGGCAGGGCGTGCGGGTTTCGGTGGTTTCGACCATCCGCAGCCAGCCGCCGATGATCGCCGACGAGTTGCGCCGTCAGGCCGACAACTTCATCGAGCTGGACGAACTGCGCGAAGTCATCGGCCGTCCGCCGCGCGAACCGCGGCCGGTCAGCGACCGGGCCGAGGACACCGCTGCCGCGATCGAGGCGAAGTGATCCAGCGCCAGTTTGACGGGGCCGGGGGTGAAAGCCTCCGGCCCCGTTCTTTCAGGCGGAAGGGTGCGAGCCCATGGCGCTGACCGGGCTGTTTCTGGCGGCCTTCCTTGCCGCAACCATTCTGCCCGCCCAGTCCGAACTGGTCTTTGCCGCGGTGCAGGCGCAGGGCGTGGCGCCGGTCTGGCTATTGATCGTGGTGGCGACGGCCGGGAATGTGCTGGGCGCCTGCGTGACCTATGCCATGGGCGCGGGGATTGAGCGGTTGCGGAATCACCGCTGGTTTCCGGTCAGCCCCGGCCAGTTGCAGCGGGCGCAGCGCTGGTTCGCGCGTTGGGGGGCGTGGAGCCTGCTTCTGTCCTGGGCGCCGGGAGGCGATGCGCTGACGCTGGCGGCGGGGGTGATGCGGCTGCATCCGCTGCGGTTTCTGGCGCTGACCGTGGTGGCCAAGGGGGGACGCTACATCGCGCTTGCCGGGCTTCTTCGCGCTTGGGGGTGGACCTAGGCGCCTGCGCGTCTTACCTGAGGGCAGAGCGAAGGGGCTTCCGATGACCGATCTTCCCGCACTTACCCTTTATCTGGCAGCCCCCCGCGGCTTTTGCGCCGGGGTGGACCGGGCCATCAAGATCGTCGAGATGGCGCTCGAGAAATGGGGGGCGCCGGTCTATGTCCGCCACGAGATCGTCCACAACAAGTTCGTGGTTGACGGGCTGCGGGCCAAGGGCGCGGTGTTCGTCGAAGAGCTTGAAGAATGTCCTGCCGACCGGCCGGTGATCTTTTCGGCCCACGGCGTGCCGAAATCGGTGCCTGAGGCGGCGGCGGCGCGCAACATGATCGCGGTTGATGCCACCTGCCCGCTTGTGACCAAGGTGCATTCCGAAGCGCACCGCCATGCCGAGAACGGCCTGCAGATGGTGATGATCGGCCATGCCGGCCACCCCGAAACCATCGGCACCATGGGCCAGCTGCCGGAAGGCGAAGTGCTGCTGGTGGAAACCGCCGAAGATGTGGCGGGGCTTCAGGTGCGCGATCCGGCAAAGCTGGCCTTCATCACCCAGACCACGCTTTCGGTTGATGATACTGCGGGCATTGTCGCCGCCCTTCAGGCGCGCTTCCCCGCCATTGTCGGGCCGCACAAGGAAGACATCTGCTATGCCACCACCAACCGTCAGGCGGCGGTGAAGGCGGTCGCGCCGCGGATTGATGCGCTTCTGGTGATCGGCGCGCCGAATTCATCCAACTCGAAACGTCTGGTCGAGGTGGGCCGCGCGGCGGGCTGTGCCTACGCCCAGCTGATCCAGCGGGCGGGCGAGATTGACTGGCGGGCGCTGCAAGGTGCGCGGGCCGTGGGCCTGACCGCCGGGGCCAGCGCGCCCGAGGTTCTGGTGAACGAGGTGCTGGACGCCTTCCGCGCCCGCTATGCCACCACGGTCGAGATGGTGGAAACCGCGCTTGAGGATATCGAGTTCAAGGTGCCCCGCATCCTGCGCGAACCGGCTTAGGGCCGCCGTCCGACCGGTGACAAGACGCGGAAACCGCACTAGGCTTGCGCGGTTTCCGGATGGCATCATGCTGCGCTTGCTCTGGTCTGTTCTTGCCCTGACCCTTGGCCTGGCCCTGACGGCGGCACAGGCACAGGAAGAGCCGACCTATGAGGATATGCGCGCGCTGGCCCAGGGGCGGTTTGCC
Organism: Paracoccaceae bacterium; assembly: GCA_014859945.1. Classification (GTDB taxonomy): domain Bacteria; phylum Pseudomonadota; class Alphaproteobacteria; order Rhodobacterales; family Rhodobacteraceae; genus Fuscibacter. The sequence goes on from JACZKR010000360.1 coordinate 15,512, forward strand.
AGCCTGACCGCCTTCCTGCCGGTGGCCGAACCCGCCCTTGCCGCGCCCTGTGATCTGACCCGACCGGGCAAGACCCATGCGCTTCTGTTCGGGGCCGACAGTTTCGGGCCCGAGTCGGGGGCCGTTCTGGCGGGAACGCAGAACTCGATCGCGCTTCTGGCGGGGGTGCTGGCGGCGCGGGGCATGGATGCCGGCCATATCATTCAGCTGACCGGGCCGAATGCCACGCGGGCGGGGCTGGCGCAGGCGGCCGAGGGGATTTTGTGGCAGGCCAGCTGCACCGATCATGTGATCGTCTATATCACCGCCGTTTCCGCCTCGCCCAAAAGCATTGCGGGGTGGATGACGGGCGGCTGGTCCAGCGATGACTGGATTTCCGCTTCGGTCGAATTTGATCCGCTGATGCGCGGCATCGTCAGCTCGGCACCGTTCTTTCTGGCCAACCCCTCGGCTGCCCCGACCGAGGAAATCGTTTCGGCCGCGGCGCTGTCGGAACTGGTGACGCGGCTGCGCAACCGGGTCGCGCATGTGACGCTGGTGCTGGATACCACCTATGCCGGGGCCTTCGACATCTCATCCCGCCAGATGCTGCTGGACGGGCGGCTTTTGTGGCGCGAGATGCCGGCAGGCGTGGCCGAGATGGCGATGCAGACCGGCGCGCCGCAGCCCACTGCGCTGTCGCCCCGGGCGGGGGCCTTTTCGGTGCTTTACAGTGCCGACCGCAACTCGATGTCGGCCGAGATGCGGCTGCCGGAAGAACGGCCCGATTCGGCGGTGTACAACCTGTTCGGCTTCAAGCTGGCCTCGGCGCTGCAGGCGGATGATGCGCTGACGCTGCCGTCGCTGGGGCGGGCCATCGCGGCGCTGGAACTGGCGCCGCAGTATCAGGAATACCAGAACCACGTCCTTGAGACGACCGATGCCAGCCTGTCGATCATGGCCGAATTGGCGGGCAGCGCTGTGCCGGCGCCGATACCCACGGCGCCCATGCCCGAAGGCGGGCCCGATGTGATCCGCATCTCCTCACCCGAACCGACGCGCGCCGCCGAACCGCTGGACGAACCCGTTCTGACGATCAGCGGGGCGGTCCACTGGCCCGAAGAGACGCTGATCGTGCTGGTCGGCAAGGAACAGGCCCTGTCGCGCGGGGATGGCAGCTTCCAGCATGAGGTGACGCTGAAAGAGGGGCTGAACCGGATCGAGATCGTGGCGATGACGCGCGACAACCGCCAGCATTCCAAGGTGATCGAGGTCACCTATCAGGGCGGGCAGGCGGCGCGTCAGGGCAGCGGCACGCGCTATGCCCTGATGATCGCCAATCAGGGCTATGGCGGGGCCACGGGGATGCCGGCCCTCGCGACCCCCTTCGCCGATGTCGATGCGCTGGCCGAGGTGCTGACCCGGCGTTTCGGTTTCGTGACCGAGGCGACCATGCCCGACGGTAGCCAGTTGCCGCTGATCCTGAAGGATGCCACGCGCGCCCAGATCGAGGCGGCGCTGTTCCGCCTGTCGCAGATCGCCGGGGCCGAGGATCAGGTGCTGATCTATTACGGCGGGCATGGGGTGTTTGAGCAGGTGACGGGCACCGCCTTCTGGGTGCCCGCCGATGCGGTGGCGGGGGTGCCGCCCAGTTATCTGTCGGCCTCGGGCATCACCGAGGCGCTGTTGCGGCTGCAGGCCGGGTCGGTCGTGGTGATTTCCGACAGCTGCTATTCCGGCGCGCTGATGCGCGGGGGCGACGGCGATTTTGCCACGCTGACCGAAGCGGACCGCAACCGCGTGCTGGCCCGGCTGTCGGAAAAGCGCAGCCGCGTCCTGATCACCTCGGGCGCGAATGAGCCGGTGGCGGATGGCGGCGGCGATGGCCATTCGATCTTTGCGCGCGCCTTGCTGGTCGGGCTGACCGAGGCGCAGGGGCCGGTGGCGGCGCAGGAGCTGTTTGACGACTACGTCTATCCCATCGTCATCGGTCGCGCCGCTCAGGAGCCGCAATATCGCCCCATCGCCAAATCGGGGCATGAGGGCGGCGATTTCGTCTTTACGCCCGTCACGCCCTGAGGCGGCCTTAGCCCATGGTTTCGAGACAGTGACGGCGGAAGGCGCGTTTCAGCATGTCCAGTTCGGCGCGCAGAAGGTCAACCTCGGCGCGCAGGTCATCTTCCATGGCGACGCCGGTGATGATGGTGAAGTGGCTGAGCGTTTCACCCGTGCCGGCATCGCGGATCAGGAAGGTCTGCACCCCCTCGCTCAGCACCTCGGCCGGGACGGGCACGCGCACCAGCCAGTCACCGGGCCTTTCGGGCACCGCAGCCACCGTCACCCCCGCGACCGACCGTTCCAGATGCAGCACCTCAAGCGCCGGGGCGTCGGGCGATCCGGCCAGAACGCCTTCCCAGATGCCGGCGCGGATACGGGTCTTGGTCAGCGTGATCTCGGCCATGGCGCCCTCACAGTTCGGCGCGCGGGCGACGGCTGAAGGTCACGTCGCGCAGGATGATCTGGTTCATCTCGGGGCCCTCGAAGATCAGGTCCACCCACAGCCGTTCGACCCGCTTTTCGTTCATCTTGGAATAGGCAAGGTCGAATTCGACCATCACCTCTTCCTCGTTCAGGGGCAGTTCGCGGACGATCTGTTCCACGTTCGGGCCGTGCTTGATGTTCAGCCGGGCAAAGATTTCCAGCGGCTTCTCCATCTCGACGATGACATCCAGCCGGACAAGGTGTTTCAGCCGCAGGCCCTGCGCCGCTTCGGGCGGCAGATCGACGACCAGCGACAGGAACGAGCCGTCAAAGCGGAACACGTCCATCCGGAAGCCGAAGGGCGCAATGTCGGCCTCGCGCGTGTTGCGGATCTGGCGGACGGTCAGTTCGCTGCGGCGGCAGTCGTGGAAGATGGTGGCGCCGGGGTGAATCTCGGCCTTGCCCGGAACGCTGGAAAAGCCCGGAACCGGAATGGGGCCCTTCCACAGTTCTGGGCGCCAGGCCCAGTCGGTACCCAGGGGCTTGCGGATGACGTTCGATCCGATGACCGGCAGGGCCAGCCGGTGTTCGGCTTCGTGGATCACGCGGTCCAGGTTGCGGCGCAGGCTGCGGGCGCGCGACCGCAGGCTGCGCAGCGTTTCCAGATCGGCAGCGGATGCGGCATCGGCAGCCTGACCCCAGCGGCGCAGCATCCGACGATGCAGCAACCTGTCGATCAGCCCTGACATGACCCCGGCCATTGTATTCCGCCTGTCACTCACGCCGCGCGTTTGTTGCGCGGCTGGAAACGATTCGTTTGTATTCCAAAGGAGTAAAGACTTGCCTTGCGTCGGTCCACGGGGAAATCCCGTTAGCCGGCGTTAGCCCTTGAAAGCGCTGCAAGAAGCTGGTCGATCACGCGGCGCCCCGCCGCCGGGTCCAGCGGCACGCGCGGCGTTCCGGTGGCCGAAAGGGTGATCAGCCGGCCCTTCTTGCCGGTGATGGCGCGCCAGTAGGTGCCGACCTTGCGGTCGGTAACATGCAGCAGAAGGGCATCGCCGCTGCTGATCGCCTGATGCACCCGCACATCCGATGCCCGTCCGTCACGCGACAGCGCCTTGCGCCCCTCGGGCGAGGTGAACCAGGCAGCCATCGCGGCCCCGCCCGCCGCGGTGACGCCGGCCGAACCCGCCCGCCCGACCGAAACGGTGACGACCGCCGGGGGAACCGTGGCCTCTGACGAACAGCGCCCCATGATCACCACCGCCGCACCGTTGCCTTCGCGGCTGGCGCCGCGGTCCACGCAATAGCCCGCCGGCACGCCCACGTTCAGCGCGCCGTCAAGGACGGGCACGCTGCGCGAAGTGCCGAAACCGCCCTCGACCTGACACGCGGTCAGGGCGAGGGTGGCAAGCAAGGCCGCGGCCTTACTGGTCCATGTAGACATGCGATTCCGCCTTGGCGCCCGGGTGGGTGACAGCGCCGTAACGGGCCGAGCCGACCAGACGCGAATATTTCCACAGCGCGCCGGCGGTGTATTCGGTCTTGCGCGGGCCTTTCCATTCGGCCTTGCGCTGCGCCAGTTCCTCATCCGACAGCGCCACCGACAATTCGCCGGTCAACGCGTTCAGGGTGATGATGTCGCCGGTCCTGATCAGGGCAATCGGGCCGCCATGCGCCGCTTCGGGGCCGACATGGCCCACGCAGAAGCCGCGCGTCGCGCCCGAGAAGCGCCCATCGGTGATCAGCGCCACCTTCTTGCCCATGCCTTGGCCGGACAGGGCGGCGGTGGTGGACAGCATCTCGCGCATGCCGGGGCCGCCTGCGGGGCCTTCGTTGCGGATGACGATGACCTCGCCTTCCTTGTAGGTGCGGGCCTTGACCGCCTCGAACGCCTCTTCCTCGCATTCAAAGACGCGGGCCGGGCCGGTGAAGACCTGCTCGGCCTCGGTCATGCCGGCGACTTTCACGATGGCCCCATCGGGGGCGAGGTTGCCGCGCAGACCCACGACACCGCCGGTCTTGGTGATGGGCGCGGACACCGGGTAGATCACGCGGCCATCGGCCTCACCGGTGATTTCCTCAAGGCTTTCGCCCAGCGTTTTGCCGCTGGCGGTGATGCAATCAAGGTGCAGAAGGCCGGCCTTGGCCAGTTCCTTCATCACCACCGGCACGCCGCCGACTTCATACAGGTCTTTGGCCACATATTTGCCGCCCGGACGCAGATCGACGAAATAGGGCGTGTCGCGCATGATGTCGGCGACGTCGAAGAGGTCGAAGTCGATCCCCGCCTCATGGGCAATTGCCGGAAGGTGCAGCGCGCCGTTGGTCGAGCCGCCGGTGCAGGCCACCACGCGGGCGGCGTTTTCCAGGCTCTTGCGGGTGACGATGTCGCGCGCCCGGATGTTCTTCTCGATCAGGTTCATCACGGCGATGCCAGAAGCTTCACCATACTGGTCGCGGCTTTCGTAAGGCGCGGGCGCCCCCGAGGAATTCAGCAGCGCCAGACCGATGGCTTCGGAGACGCAGGCCATGGTGTTGGCGGTGTATTGCGCGCCGCAGGCGCCCGAGGACGGGCAGGCCACCCGCTCCATGATGTCAAGCTCGGCTTCCGACATGTTGCCGGCCTGCACCTTGCCCACGGCCTCGAACATGTCCTGAACGGTGATGTCCTGGCCCTTGTAGCGGCCGGGCAGGATGGAACCGCCATAGATGAAGACCGACGGCACGTTCAGGCGGACCATGGCCATCATCATGCCGGGCAGCGACTTGTCGCAGCCCGCCAGACCCACGATCGCGTCATAGCAATGGCCGCGCATGGTCAGTTCCACGGTATCGGCGATGGCGTCGCGCGAGGCGAGCGACGAGCGCATGCCTTCATGGCCCATGGCGATGCCATCGGTCACAGTGATGGTGGTGAACTCGCGCGGGGTGCCGCCGCCCTTCTTGACGCCGTGCTTCACGATCTGCGCCTGACGGTTCAGCGCGATGTTGCAAGGCGCGGCTTCGTTCCAGCAAGTGGCGACGCCGACCCAGGGCTGATGCACCTCTTCCTCGGTGATGCCCATGGCGTAGAAATAGCTGCGGTGCGGTGCGCGGGCCGGGCCCTCGGTCACATGGCGGCTGGGCAGCCGGGATTTGTCGAAGCGCTGGTTACGCATGGCGGTTCCTCCGGGAATTGGCTTGGGGCAAGGGAATAAAGGCGCGGGCGGGCAGCGGCAAGCGCGATTGCGCCGTGAAAGGCTGGACTTTGCGCCGCCCGCGCGCCAGCTTGCCGCAAAGGGGTGTGCGATGACGCTGAACGGTCTGGCCTATCAGTATATCATCGCCGCCGAAGCGTGGCCGGCGCTGCCCTATCTGATGCCGGTGCCGGGGTTCCTGCTGGGCCTGCTGGTGCCGAACCCCGGACAGCTGATTGCGCGCGGGCCGAACTGGCTGGCTTACCTTGGGCTGGTCCTGCTGCTGGCCGTTCAACAGTTCCTGTGGTTTTCCATGCCCGCGGCGACGGTGGCCGGTGTTCTGTGGTTGATCGCCCTGGCGGATGTTCTGGCCGCGACCGTGGTTGGCTTACTGCTGGGGCAGATGGGCAAGGCGCGGTCGCGCGATGCTTTTGGCCATGCCGGCTGGGGCGTGCTGCAACTGGTGCCGCTGCTCAATCTGCCGCTTTTGCTGACCCGGTCGCGCGCGGGGACGGAGGACCAGCCGCGTCTTCTGTCGTCATGGGATTTGCCTGCGGGCATCGTTGTGGTGCTGGGCCTGACGCTGATCGGCACGACGAAGGGGCTGGAAAGTTTGCTCGAAACGCAACTGGAACCGGCGCTGGCGGCGGAAATCGAAGGCAATGAGGCGTTTGCCACGATCTTCTTCCGCTATCAGATCGAGGCACAGGGCCTGCCCGCGGCGATCGCAGAGATTGCTGCCGGGCAGCCCGATCCGGTAGAGGTTGAGCCAGGTCACCGGGTTCTGAAGCTGACGGCGGATGGCGCCGTTCTGCACGTCTATCATGAGTTTGATGAACCGGAGGCTGAGGAACTGACGCCGGATTACCGGCGCGCGCTGATCAGCGATACCTGCGACGGGCTGGGCGATATCCTGCAGGCCGGGGGTATGGTCAGCCGCCATTTCAGCCGCAGTGTGGACGGGGAAGAGTTCGAAGTGCTGGATATCCGCAATGGGGATTGCTTTGTCTGATCTTGCCGCCCGCCTGTCCGGCACGCCCGACCTGTACGGCGCCCTGCGCGCACTGGCCGCGGCGCGGCCCGAGGTGATGCTGGAGGATGTGCTGGCGACGCTGGAGCCCGGCGGTGAAGTGGCTGCGCGGCTGCGGTCGGTGGATCAGGGGCTGTTGCGTGCGGTGATGCGGGCAGGGCGGGAGCTGCCGCCGGTCGTAGGCGCGGCGGCGGTGCGGGACCATCTGGCGCAGACCCGTCCGGCGCCGCTGTTCCTGCCGGAAATCGGCGACGGCCCGACGCTGGCCCTTCTGACGCGGGGCGAGGTGCCCGACATGCCGGCCTTTTCCGACCGCGCCTTTGACGCATGGTTCGCGGCCAAAGCGGTGCCCTATGGTCTGGGCAGCTATGGCGAAAAGCGCACGGTCTATGCCACCGACCAGTTCGCCGACGCCGCAAGCCCCGAGCGGCGGGTCATCCACCTTGGCATCGACGTCTTCGCCCCAGCGATGACGCCAGTGCATGCGCCGTTGCCGGGCGTGGTGCGGCATCTGACGTACAACGCCGATCCGCTGGACTACGGCCATACGCTGATTCTGGAACATCGGGCGGGTGGCGTGGCCTTCTTCACGCTTTACGGCCATCTGGCGGGCACGTTGCCCGGGCTGCTGCGGGTGGGGGAGGCTGTGGCGCCGGGGCAGGTCATTGCCCATCTGGGCGACTGGCACGAAAACGGCGGCTGGGCGCCGCATCTGCATTTCCAGATCATCACCGACCTTCTGGACCAGCGGGTTGGCAACTTCTTTGGCGTCGGCCATGAAAGCCTGTGGGATGTCTGGCAAAGCATCTCGCCCGATCCGAACCTGATCCTGCGCCTGCCGGCCGGGCGGTTCCGCGTCTGAGCGGCGCAAAGCCCGCCCTTTTCGGCCCATGGCGCGGCCGCCGCTCGTTTCCCTGCCATCAACGATCCGCGACATTACCCCGGATCGGTCGCGGCTGCGCCCCGATCCTGCCCCATTCCGCGTCCAATACCATCCCATCTGCCCTTGCTGCCAATCTGGGGAAAACAATGGACCGACTGACTGAAATGGAAGCCTTCGCCACCGTGGTGGATCAGGGCGGCTTCACGGATGCCGCCAAGAAGATGGGCATTTCCAAATCCGCCGTGTCGAAGCATGTCTCGGCGCTTGAGGCCCGTCTGGGCGCGCGCCTTCTGAACCGCACGACCCGCCGCGTTTCACCGACCGAGATCGGGCTGGCCTATTATGACCGCGCCCGCCGCGTTCTGAACGACGCAGGCGAAGCCGATGCGCTGGTCACCTCGATGCAGTCGGCGCCCTCGGGGCTGCTACGCATCTCGGTGGCGACGGATTTCGGGGTGAACCTGCTGTCGCCCATCCTTGGGGACTTCCTGCTGGAATACCCCGACATCACCGTGAACATGGTGCTGAACAACCGTTATGTCGAACTGATCAGCGAAGGGTTCGACCTTGCGATCCGGGTGGGCGAACTGGAAGATTCCAGCCTGCGCGCCCGCAAGCTGACCGAGACGACGAAGCGGATGATCGCCTCTCCGGCCTATTTCCAGAAGTTCGGCCGGCCGATGAAGATCGACGATCTGAACGATCACAAGCTTCTGCACTATTCCAATCAGGCCAACGGCAATGTCTGGAAGATCACCGCGCCCTCGGGCGAAAAGCGGCAGGTGCGCACGGCAGGCTGGCTGACGGTGAACGACGGGCAAAGCCTGCTGAATGCCGCGATCTCGGGCCTTGGCATCGCCTATCTGCCCAGCTTCCTTTACGCCGACGCGATGAAGCAGGGGCAGGTGGAAGAGGCGATTCCTGGTCTGCCGGTTGAGGTTCTGGGCATCTATGCCGTCTACCCGCCGGGCCGGTTTACCCAGCCGAAGGTGCGGGCCTTCATCGACTTTCTGGCGAAACGCTACATGGACAAGGGCCCCGACGCCTGGTAGGCGCGGGCAGCCCTAGGGTGCAACAAGCTGGGTCGAGGTCGAGATGACTTCGACCCTTCTGTTTTTCTCGCGCCCCTCTTCGGTCAGGTTCGAGGCGCGCGGGGCCAGATAGCCTACGCCTTCGGCCGTCACCTGCCCGGGGGCCACGCCGTAGGAATAGAGCAGCACCTGCCGCACGCTTTCGGCGCGCAGGCGCGACAGGCGGACGTTGCCATCCAGCCCGCCCGAGGCATCGGTATGGCCGACCAGCGTGACCTTGCGCACGGCATCGGCCTTCAGCCATCCGGCCAGCGCGGTGAGTGAGGCATAGTCGCCATCGGCCAGCGTCGAAGTGCCCGACGCGAAGACCAGATCATCCAGCGCGATGGGCTGGCCCAGTTCCAGCCGCTTGCCCAGATTATCGGGGCCGGGCGTGCCGATCTGCGGGCCGGCTTCGGGCAGCAGAG
>JACZKR010000361.1 GCA_014859945.1 Paracoccaceae bacterium
CCGCCGCACAGCCGCTGACCGGCCCCGGCCTGGCCGCGCTGGACGCCGCCCGCGATGCCGGCCGCCCCGCCATCGTCATCACCGCGCATTTCGGCAATTACGAAGCGGTCCGCGTGGCCCTTCTGGCACGCGGCTGCCGGCTGGGCGGGCTTTACCGCCCCCTCGACAACCGCGCGATGAACCCGGCTTATGAGGCCGCCCTTCTGCGCCTTGGCCAGCCGATCTTTCCGCGCGGCAAGGCGGGGCTGACGGCCATGGTCCGCCACCTGCGTTCGGGCGGCATGATCGAGATGCTGATCGATCAGCACATGGCCCACGGCACGCCGATGCCCTTCCTTGGCCAGCCCGCCAAAACCGCGCTGACCGCGGCGGAAATGGCGCTGCGCCACGACGCCATCCTTGTGCCCGCCTACGGCATCCGCCGCGCCGACGGGCTGTCCTTCGACGTGGTGGTCGAAGACCCCATCCCCCCCGGCACGCCCGAAGCCATGACCCAGGCCCTGAATGACAGCCTCGGCCGGCTGGTTGACCGCCATCCCGGCCAGTGGCTGTGGATTCACCGGCGCTGGAAATAGCCCGCCCGGGAAAGCCGTTCTCTGCCGGCCGCGCCCTATGGAATTCCCGCCTCTGCCCGGCCCGCGCCGCCGAATGCCCGCCCTCTTTTCGTCCGGCCCCTTCACAAGCCCCCGGCCCGCGCCTAGGCTTCGCCCGCAACTTTGGGAGGCTTCCATGACCGACAGACCCCTCGGCTTCGATACGCTCGCCATCCATGCCGGAGCCGAGCCCGATCCGGCCACCGGCGCCCGTCAGGTGCCGATCTACCAGACCACCGCCTATGTCTTCAAAGACGCCGACCACGCGGCGCGGCTCTTCAACCTGCAGGAAGTGGGCTACATCTATTCCCGCCTGACCAACCCCACCGTTTCGGCGCTTGCGAACCGCGTTGCCGCGCTGGAAGGCGGCGCGGGGGCGATTGCCTGCTCGTCAGGCCACGCCGCGCAGATCATGGCGCTGTTCCCGCTGATGGGGCCCGGCAAGAATATCGTTGCGTCCTCAAGACTTTACGGCGGCACGATCACCCAGTTCAGCCAGACGATCAAACGCTTCGGCTGGTCGGCCAAATTCGTTGACACCGATGATCTGCTGGCCGTCGAACATGCCATCGACGAAAACACCCGGGCGCTGTTCTGCGAAACCATCGCCAACCCCGGCGGCTATATCAGCGATCTGGACGCGCTGGCCCGCATCGCCGACCGTGCCGGCATCCCGCTGATCGTCGACAACACCACCGCTACGCCGTGGCTCTGCCGCCCCATCGAACATGGCGCAACGCTGGTCGTGCATTCGGCCACCAAATACCTTACCGGCAACGGCACCGTCACCGGTGGCATCGTGGTGGATTCGGGCAAGTTCGACTGGTCGGCCTCCGACAAGTTCCCCTCGCTGTCGCAGCCCGAGCCCGCCTATCACGGGCTGGCCTTCCACCCGGCGCTGGGGTCGATGGCCTTCACCTTCCACTCGATCGCCGTCGGCCTGCGCGACCTTGGCATGACGATGAACCCCCAGGGCGCGCATTACACCCTGATGGGGATCGAGACGCTGGGCCTGCGCATGCAGCGCCATGTCGAGAACGCAAAGATCGTCGCGGAATGGCTTGAAAACGATCCCAGAATCGAATTCGTGACCTATGCCGGCCTGCATTCCTCGCCCTATCGCAAGCGGGCCGAGATGATCGTTCCCAAAGGCGCCGGCGCGCTGTTCACCTTTGCGGTGAAAGGCGGGTATGAGGCCTGCGTGAAGCTGGTGGACAGCCTGAAGCTGTTCAGCCATGTCGCCAACCTCGGCGATACCCGCAGCCTGATCATCCACTCCGCCTCGACCACCCACCGCCAGCTGACGCCGGAACAGCAGCAGGCCGCCGGCGCCGCGCCGAACGTGGTGCGCGTGTCGATCGGGATCGAGGATGTGGCCGACATCATCGCCGACCTCGATCAGGCACTGACCAAGGCCGTGGGGTAACCCCGGCGCAGGCCCCCAAAGAAAAACGCCGCCCCATCCGGGCGGCGTTTCCATTCAGATCAATGTCTTGTCAGGCAAAGCTGAACCAAACTCTCAGCTTACTGCACGATCTCGAAGGTAATCGTCACCGCCGCGTTCATCCCGATCTCTCCGGCTTCCACCGGCACCGGGGCGGCCACGGCATCGGCCGCCTTGTACATCGGCGCGGGGTCGGCAAAGCTTGCGCCTTCGCTGATCGACAGGATGCGGCCCAGCTTCACGCCCGCCGCCTCGGCCAAGAGCTCGGCCCGCGCGCGGGCATCGGTGGTTGCCGCCTTGCGCGCGGCGTCCTGCGCCGGGCGCGGCTCGCTCAGACCAAAGGTCAGGCCGTTCAGGGTGTTGGCCCCGTCGCCCACCGCCGCATCCAGCACCGCGCCCAGGCCATCCAGCGCGCGGATGCGCACCGTCAGCACGTTCGAGGCGGTATAGCCGGTGATCGTCTGCGAACTGCTGGAATCATAAGACGACCAGGTCGGATTGATGCTGAGGTTGGTGGTCTGCAGATCGCGCGGCGCGATGCCGGCGGCCTTCAGCCGGTCCACCACCTTCTGCAGGGCGGCAGTGTTTTCCGCCAGCGCCTCGGCCGCGGTCGCGCCTTGGGTGGTGACGCCCAGCGACAAGGTCGCCATGTCGGGCACCGCCTGCACCGTGCCCTCGCCGGTCACGCTGATGACGGGCGGCGGCACGTCGGCCAGCGCGGCACCCGTGACGGGCAGCGCAAGCGCGGTGGACAGAAGAATGGCGTTCAGGATGCGCATGGAAACCTCCGTTGGCGTGCATCGTCTAACTGTGACCTTGAAACGCGCGCCGCAAGCCGATCCTTGGGGGGAAAACCGGCGTTTTTCTTTCATTCGGCAAAAAGCTGCTGTAATTGGATTTCACCCCACCGGGGCGCGTTCCCGCGCCGCCGGAGAATATGCTAGACCCGTGGAATGAAACCAGCTTTTGCCTTAGACTTCCGGGACAACGCCATCAGCCTGCTGCACCGGACAGGCAGCGGCTGGCATCAGGTGGGCAGCGTCGCGCTGGATGAGCCCGATCTGCCGGGTGCCCTCAGCTATCTGCGCGCCACCGCGCTTGGCCTGTCGCCGCGCGGGATTTCGACGAAACTCGTGATCCCGAACGACCAGATCCTTTACACCACCGTCTCGGCCCCCGGGCCGGATGAGGCCGCGCGGCAGGCCCAGATCGCCACCGCGCTGGAGGGCCGCACGCCCTATGACGTGGCCGATCTGGTCTTTGACTGGACGGGCAAGGGCGATGAGGTGCAGGTCGCCGTCATCGCGCGCGAAACCCTGGCCGAAGCCGAGGCCTTTGCCGCCGAACACCGTTTCAACCCGGTGTCCTTCGTCGCGGTGCCCGAAGATGCCGATTTCGGGGCCGAGCCGTGGTTCGGCGCCTCCTCCCTTGCTGCGACGCTTCTGGCGCCGGGTGAGAAGGTGGAACGCGACCGCAAGGCGCTGACGGTGGCGGGCCGCGGCTTTGCCGCGGCAACCGAGCCGGCGAAGGCCGAGCCGGAACCGCAGCCGGAACCCGAGCCCCTGCCAGAGCCGGATCCCGCACCACAGCCGGAAATCCTGCCCGAGCCGGAGCCGCAGCCCGAACCGGAACCCGTGCCGGAACCGGAGCCACAGCCGGAACCCGAACCCCTGCCGGTTCCCGAACCGGAACCCGAGTTGCCGCCGGAACTGCCGCCGGAACT
>JACZKR010000362.1 GCA_014859945.1 Paracoccaceae bacterium
GGCGGGCGCGGCCGCGCGTCTCGTGCAGCGCGAAGGCCGAGATCGCAGCGATGATCACCGCGCCGCCCAGGATCACGAAGGGGTCCACCGGCTCGGCAAAGACCACCACCCCCATCAGCGAGGCCCAGACGATCTGCAGGAAGGTCACCGGCTGGGTCACCGCCAGCGGCGCCGCCGCAAAGGCCCGCGTCATCGCGTAATGGGCGAAGCTGCCCAGCACCACCGTCCCGGCCGGCAGCATCCGGCTGAGGCCCCGCGCGAACAGATAGCTGCCCGAGAAACACAGCGCCGCCACGATCTGCGCCAGGTGGCCCGAACCCAGTTCCCGCAGCCCCGGCCGCAGGATGATCACCGCCGCCACATGCGCCACCCCGCGCGCCTGATGCCGCCCAGCGTCGGCGCCAGCAGCACCACCCCGAAGGCAAAGCGCAGGAAGGCCTGCTGCGCCGCCGGCAGATCGGTGCCGATGGCGCGCACGATCCCGGTCAGGCAGACAAAGGCCAGACCGCAGGCGATCATCCACAGAACACCCTCGACCGGGCGTGAGGTTTGGGCGGGCAAGGCGGCATCGGTCATGATGCTCCCTCCCTGCCCCGCTCAGCCGCCCAAGGCAAGCCCCAGCGCGATGGCCCACATCGTCACGCCCACCACGATCTCCAGCACCACCCAGGCGCGCGGCCGGGCAAAGACCGGCGCCAGCGCCCGTGCGCCGAAACCAAGGGCCGAAAAGAAGGTCAGCGAACCCGTCGCCGCCCCGATCCCGAAGGCCAGCCGCCAGGGGTCGAACTGCGCCGCGATCGACCCCAGCAGCACCACCGTATCCAGCCAGACATGCGGATTGGCCCAGGTCAGCACCAGACAGGTGGCCAGCACCTGTGCCAGGGGTGCCCGCTTGCCCTCGGCCGGCATAAGCGCCGCCCCGCCCTGCAGGGCCGCGCGAAAGCGCAGCGCGCCGTAAACCACCAGGAACGCCACCCCGAACCAGCGCATCGCCGTGCCAAGCCAGGGCACCAGCGCGGAAACCGCGCCAAACCCCGCTACCCCGGCCGCGATCAGCACCGCATCCGACAGGGCGCAGACCGCCACCACCGCCGCCACATGCTCACGCCGTAGCCCCTGCCGCAGCACGAAGGCATTCTGCGCCCCGATGGCCAGAATAAGGCTTGTCGCCACCAGCCAGCCGTTCACCGCCGCTTCCAGCATCATCCGCTCCCCGTTTCTCCTGCCGGCTTAGCGTGGAGCCGAGTTCAGCACGACTTCATTCTTCTTCACCTCGTTAAGCTGTGCTAAACCGCATCACCCAAACCCAAGGCTGCCATGCCCGATCCTGCCCAGCTTGCCGCCCTTGCCGCCGTCCACCGCCGCGGCAGTTTCGATCTGGCCGCCGCCAGCCTGCATGTCACCCGCTCGGCCATTTCGCAGCGCATCAAGGCGCTTGAGGAAGCCGCCGGCACCCTGCTGATCCGCCGCGGCCAGCCCTGTCAGGCCACCGAAGCCGGACTGCGGCTGATCCGCCACCATGACGAAATCGCGCTTCTGGAACAGGGGCTTGCTGCCGACCTGCCGCAGCTTTCGCAGGGGTCGGCCACCCTGCGCATCGCGGTCAACGCCGACAGTCTGGCAACCTGGGTCATCCCGGCGCTGGCCCGGGTGCCGGATGTGCTGTTCGATCTGGTGATCGACGATCAGGATGTCAGCCAGGACTGGCTCCGGCGTGGTGAGGTGGTGGCCGCCATCACCGCCCTTGCCCCGCCGCCGCCGGGCTGCGACGCCTTCCCGCTGGGCGCCCTGCGCTACCGCGCCACCGCGAGCCCCGCCTATCTGGCCCGTCACATGCCGCAGGGCCTGACGGCGGCCGCGCTGGCCACCGCCCCCGCCCTGCGCTTTTCCGACGAGGACCAGTTGCAGGAGCGCTGGGTCAATGCCGTCACCGGCAGCGCCCCTGCCCGCGCCGGCCTGCCCTGCCACCGGCTGGCCTCGTCCCAGGGTTTCGTCGATGCCTGTCTGGCCGGCCTTGGCTGGGGCCTGAACCCCGAGGCGCTGGTGCAGGACCACCTGGGCGCCGG
>JACZKR010000363.1 GCA_014859945.1 Paracoccaceae bacterium
CCGGCATCCCCTCCCCCATACGTTCACAAATGTTCTCATAAAGTTCTTGACGATTCGTAAACCGCATGAGAACAATCGGGCAACAAAACAGGAGGATGCCATGCTGGACGAGATCGCCGAAATCCTGAACCGCTCGCGCCCGACGCTGGTCGAGGATGCGCTGGGCGTTGTCTCGCTGTTCGTTCTTCTGTTTGCCGGTCTGTCGCTGACCGGCACTGTCTGACTTCTGCCTGCGGTCTGCCCGACCGGGCCGTCTGCCATGACGCGGCTGTCCCCGCCGCCTGCCCGGTTCAAGACGCACAACTGCCGCCGTCCCGCGTGGACGGCGGTTTTTTCATGCCGCCGCTTCGGCCTCGGCGGCAGCGGCGCAGGCGGCTTCCAGCGCCAGCAGGATCGAGGCGTGGCGGTTGCGGTAATCGCGGGCCGGCAGCAGCACCTCATAACCGTCGAAGGGGGCGGGCGGCACCGGGCCTTCGTCTTTCAGCATCGCCGACAGCGCGGCGCGGGCGGCCTCAAGCTCGGCCCGGCTGCGTCCGATCACCACCGCACCCATGACCGCGGCCGAGGCCTGCCCCAGCGCGCAGGCCTTCACATCCTGCGCGAATTCCGCCACCCGGCCGTCGCGCATCACCAGATCGACGGTCACGGTGGACCCGCAGATGGGGCTGCGCTTGCGCGCCGTCGCCCCCGGCGCCGGCAACCGGCCCAGATGCGGGATCGACGCCGCCAGTTGCAGGATGCGGCCCGAGTACAGCTTGATCAGGTCATTGTCGCTCATGCTTGCCCCAGATCGCCGGTGCTGACGGCTTCCCCTTCCGGCTTTCCCAAGATAAGCCGGGCGCGTTCCCAAGCCAAGGAGGGCACCCATGTCTTTCGACACGGCAAGCCTTAAGTATGATGCCAACGGCCTGATCCCCTGCATCGCGCAGGACGCCGCCTCGGGCGAGGTGCTGATGTTCGCCTGGATGAACGCCGAAAGCGTGGCGCGCACGCTGGAAAGCGGCCGGGTCACCTACTGGAGCCGCTCGCGCGCGGCGTTCTGGGTCAAGGGCGAAAGCTCGGGCCATGTGCAGCGGCTGGTTGAGTTGCGCATCGACTGCGACCGGGACTGCCTTCTGGCGCTTGTCTCACAGGAAGGCCCGGCCTGCCACACCAACCGCCGCACCTGCTTTTACACCGCCATCCGCGGCGGCGAGGAAGTGGAACTGATGAAGCCCATGGCCTGACCGGCCGCCATGCGAAGGGGCGCCCGAAGGCGCCCCAAAATTCTTCGAAGAATTTTGCAAGGATTTTGGAAAATCCTTGGCCCCTGTCAGGCTTTCAGGATGCTGCGGCCGGCGTATTCGGCCGTTTCGCCCAGGATTTCCTCGATGCGGATCAGCTGGTTGTACTTCGCCAGCCGGTCCGAGCGCGACAGCGAGCCGGTCTTGATCTGCCCGCAGTTGGTGGCCACCGCAAGATCGGCAATCGTGCTGTCCTCGGTCTCGCCCGAGCGGTGCGACATCACGTTGGTATAGCGCGCGCGGTGCGCCATCTCGACCGCCTGCAGCGTCTCGGTCAGAGTGCCGATCTGGTTGACCTTGACCAGCATCGAGTTCGCGACGCCCTTCGAAATCCCATCGGCCAGACGGCGCGGGTTGGTGACGAAGAGGTCGTCGCCCACCAGCTGCACCTTCGCGCCCAGACGGTCGGTCAGAAGCTTCCAGCCCTCCCAGTCGTCTTCCGAGCAGCCGTCCTCGATCGAGATGATCGGGTAATCCGCCGCCAGCGCCGCCAGGAAATCGACGTTCTGTTCGATGGTCAGCGACTTGCCTTCGCCCTTCATCTCATACTTGCCACCGCGGAAGTATTCGGTCGCGGCGCAGTCGAGGGCCAGATAGATGTCCTCGCCCGGGCGATACCCGGCCTTCTCGATGGATTTCAGAATGAAATCAAGCGCGTCACGGGCAGAGCTCAGGTTGGGGGCAAAGCCGCCCTCATCGCCGATTCCGGTGTTGTGGCCGGCCTGCTGAAGTTCCTTCTTCAGCGTGTGGAACACTTCCGAACCCATGCGCACGGCTTCGCGGATGTCTTCGGCACCCACCGGCATGATCATGAATTCCTGGATGTCGATCGGGTTGTCGGCATGTTCGCCGCCGTTGATGATGTTCATCATCGGCACCGGCAGCAGGCGGGCCGAGGTGCCGCCGACATAGCGGAACAGCGGCTGGCCGGTGAATTCGGCCGCGGCCTTGGCCACCGCCAGCGAGACGCCGAGGATGGCATTGGCGCCCAGCCGGCCCTTGTTCGGCGTGCCGTCCATCTCGATCATGGTGCGGTCGATGCCGACCTGTTCGGTCGCGTCATAACCCATCAGTTCCTCGGCGATTTCGCCGTTCACGGCTTCAACCGCCTCCAGCACGCCCTTGCCCTTGTAGCGCGCCTTGTCGCCGTCGCGGCGCTCCACCGCCTCATGCGCCCCGGTCGAGGCGCCCGAAGGCACGGCGGCGCGGCCCATCACGCCGCTTTCAAGGATCACGTCCACCTCGACGGTGGGGTTGCCGCGGCTGTCGAGGATTTCGCGGGCGTGGATGTCGATGATCGTGCTCATGGGGGTCTCCCGGGGGGCTGGCATGCTCTCGCAGCCCCTTTAGCGGCAAGTTGTGACAATAGCAAAGCTTCTGGGCGGCGGGACAAGGCGGTTCGGCTTCTTTTCGGACCGGCGCGGGCAGGTGCGCTGCACCACGCACCCTATAACCGCGGCGACCCTGACCCCGGCCATCGCCGGGGTCACGCGCCGCCGGCGCCCGCCCCAAGGCGGGCGCTTCTCGCCCGCCGGGGCAGGCGCCGGCCTATGTCATGGGTTCTGGCTGACGGTCCGGTGGCGGCTTGGTCGCTGCGGGCGGGGGCGAGGCAGCGCCTCGCCTTTTGCCGCCCGGGGTGCCACGAAGGTGCGTGGGAACCACGCACCCTACACCCCGTGATACGCCTTGTGCTTTGGTCGGGTGCGGCGGTGCGGTCCTTGACCGCCCCCCGACGCCGCGCCAGCATGGCCGTGCCCCGGGGAGGAGCCACAAGTGACCGCATTGCCCGCATCCATCGACGATGCCGAAACCCTTCTGTCCGGGCAGGGCTATGTGGCCTCGCGCGCCTTGGCGACGGTGGTCTTCCTGTCGCTGCGCCTTGGCCGCCCGCTGTTTCTGGAAGGCGAGGCCGGCACCGGCAAGACCGAGATCGCCAAGACCCTGGCCGCCGCTCTGGGCCGCCGGCTGATCCGCCTGCAATGCTACGAAGGGCTCGACGCCGCCTCGGCGGTGGCCGAATGGAACTTCGCCGCCCAGATGATCGCCGTCCGCACCGGCGAGGCCGAGGGCCGGGCCAGCCTGTTCACCGAGGAATTCCTGAT
Source organism: Paracoccaceae bacterium (assembly GCA_014859945.1). Taxonomy (GTDB): domain Bacteria; phylum Pseudomonadota; class Alphaproteobacteria; order Rhodobacterales; family Rhodobacteraceae; genus Fuscibacter. The sequence goes on from JACZKR010000363.1 coordinate 3,386, forward strand.
CGAACGCCCGCTGCTGGCGGCGATGCGCCCGCAGGCCGGCGGCGCCCCTGTGCTGCTGATCGACGAACTTGACCGCACGGATGAACCTTTTGAGGCCTTCCTGCTTGAGGCGCTTTCCGACTTTCAGGTCACCATCCCCGAACTGGGCACGGTAAAGGCGCCCGAGCCGCCCATTGTCATCCTGACCTCGAACCGCACGCGCGAGGTGCATGACGCGCTGAAGCGGCGCTGCCTGTATCACTGGGTCGATTACCCCGATTTCGCGCGTGAGATGGAAATCCTGTCCTCCCGCGTCCCCGAAGCCTCGGACCGGCTGGCGCAGGAAGTGGTGGCCTTCGTGCAGCGGCTGCGCGGCGAGGACCTGTTCAAGCGTCCCGGCGTGGCCGAAACCATCGACTGGGCGAAATGCCTGCTGGCGCTGGACGTGATCGCGCTGTCGCCCGAGGTCATCGCCGACACGCTGGGCGCGATCCTGAAATATCAGGACGACATCCAGAAGATCGCGGGGCTTGAGGCGCAGAAGATCCTTGATGAGGTCCGCAAGGGGCTGGCGGCATGACCGCCCCCCTTCTGCGCGTGACCGAGCCTCAGGCCAATATTCTGGCCTTCTGGGCCGGGCGTGACGGCAGCCGCTTTGCCGAAGGGCCGAACTGGGTCGATGACGGGGCGCTGTCGCTGGGCATCGCGTCCTATGCGCTGATCGGCGGCGACCGGGCGGTGGTCTATGACACCCATATCTCACCCGCCCATGGTCAGGCCATCCGCGATGAACTGACCCGCCGCGGCATCCGCCACATCTCGGTGGTGCTGTCGCACTGGCATCTGGACCATGTGGCCGGAACCGCCGCCTTTGCCGATTGCGAGATCATCGCCAACACCCGCACCGCCGCCCATCTGGCCGCCCACCGCGCCGCGATCGAGGATGGCAGCTTTCACGGCCCGCCCGCCATCGCGCCGCTTGTCCTGCCCGACCTGACCTTTGACCGCCGGATGGTGCTGGACCTGAACCGTGAACAGGTCGAGCTTCTGACGTTCAACATCCATTCCGATGATGCCACCGTCATCTGGCTGCCCGAACGGCGTATCCTTCTGGCCGGCGACACGCTGGAAGATTGCGTGACTTGGGTATCCGAGCCGCAGGATTTCGCGCTGCATCTGGCCGATCTGGCGCGGCTTGCCGCACTTCGCCCCGAATACATCCTGCCCAACCACGGCGCGCCCGAGGTGATTTCAACCGGCGGCTACGGCCCCGACTTCATCACCGCCACCGCGGAATATACCGCCCTTCTGCAGCAGGGGCGCGGGCAGGGCCACCTGCGCCCGCTGATCGCGCGCTGGCTGGAAAACGGCACGCTGCGCTGGTGGCCGGAGTATGAAGCCGTCCACCGCCAGAACCTTGCCCGCGTGGCCGAAGCCGGATGAGGCCCCCTCCATCCTCTCTCCTGAAATATCCCACAGGGGTCCGGGGGTGTGAAACCCCCGGGTGCCGGCCATGAGCGCCCCCGCCGCCGCAGAGGCGCTGCCCGACAGCGGCCGCCTGCCGCAGAACATCGCCCATTTCGCCCGTGCCCTGCGCCGGGCCGGCCTACCCATCGGCCCCGGCCGCATCATAGGCGCCATCCGCGCGGTTGAGGCGGCGGGCTTCACCCGGCGCGAGGATTTCTACTGGACGCTGCACGCCTCTTTCGTCTCACGCCCCGAAGAGCGGGCGGTCTTTCATCAGGTCTTCCGGCTCTACTGGCGCGATCCGCAATATCTGGAACACATGATGTCGCTGATGCTGCCGCAGGTGCGCGGCGCCCAGCCCGACCGGCCCGCCGACGCCGCCGAAAAGCGCGCGGCCGAGGCGCTGCTCGATGGCGCTGGCCTCCCAGCGCCCGATCTGGCGCAGGAAGAGCCCGAGCCGCTGATCGAGATCGACGCCACCGCCACGGCCAGCGCCGAGGAACGGCTGCGCAAGCTGGATTTCGAACTGATGTCGCTGGACGAGATCGCCGAGGCCAAACGCATGCTGGCCCGGCTGGCCCTGCCGGTGCGGCCTCTGCCCACCCGCCGCACCGCGCCGGCCCTGAGCGGCCCGCGCATCGACGCGCGCGCCACCTTCCGCGCCGCCCTGCGCTCGGGCGGTGAGGTGCTGGCGCTGAAACGCCTGCGCCGCCGCAACCGCTGGCCCAATCTGGTGGTGATCTGCGACATCTCGGGCTCGATGAGCCAGTATTCGCGGATGGTGCTGCATTTCGTTCATGCGGTGGCCAACCGGCGCGGGCAGGGCTGGGCGCGGGTGCATGCCTTCACCTTCGGCACGCGGCTGACCAACATCACCCGTCACCTGCGCACCCGCGACGTCGATCAGGCGCTGAAAGCCGCCGGGGCCGAGGCGCAGGACTGGTCGGGCGGCACGCGCATCGGCGCCTGCCTGGACCGGTTCAACCGCGACTGGTCGCGCCGCGTGCTGGGGCAGGGGGCGGTGGTGTTGCTGATCACCGACGGGCTGGACCGCGACGACACCGGGCTTCTGGCGCAGGCGGCGGAACGGCTGCACCTGTCCTGCCGGCGGCTGGTCTGGATCAACCCGCTTCTGCGCTGGGACGGCTTCGCGCCGCGCGCCGGCGGCATCCGTGCGCTTCTGCCCCATGTCGACAGCTTTCGCGCCGGCCATTCGGTCGCCTCGCTGGAAGCCTTGGGCCGGGTGATCTCGGATCCCGGCGATGGCGGCGAAAAGGCCCGTCTGATGGCCATGTTAGGCGATGTCGGCCCGGCAAGGCCCCGCTGATATGGCATAACATCGGCCGCGCACCATTTTCTTCCGCAGTGGCCCCGTGCAAGCTGCCTGCAATGGAATCGGCGGGCGGTGGGGCGCCCTGAAAGGAATTTGACATGCGCAAACTGCTCAGTTCGACCGCGGCGCTTTCGATTGCGCTGACCTCGGCCCAGCCCTGGCCGCTGATGGCCCAGACCGTGACCGGCGATGGCAGCGTCGTGGCCGCAGACGGCACCGTGCTGTGCGTGCCCGCCGAGGGCGCCGAGTGCAACCCGGCCGATTTCGCCGATCAGGCGGCGGCCATCGAAGAGGCCATGCGCGCCGCCGAACAGGCGGCCGCCGAAGCCGAAGCCGCGGCTCAGGCCGCCGCCGAGGCGGAAGCCGCCGCCCAAGCCGAAGC
>JACZKR010000364.1 GCA_014859945.1 Paracoccaceae bacterium
CCCCAAAGGCCCGTCCGGCCCCCCGGTCAGGCAGATCAGCCCGCCGGCATGGGCCGCCAGTTCCTCCACCGTGACCTGCGGCAGCTGCCCGCCCTTGCCGATGTAGAGGCACGAGTTCAGCTTCATCAGGTTCATGTAGCCCGCTTCGGACTGCGCCAGCAGCACGACCGGCGCCGGCAGACGCGGCTTTTCGCCGGGCTGCGCCGGATCATGCGCCAGGCTGATCTGGCAGCCGATGATCGGCTGAAGCCCCGCATCCTTGGCGTGGCTGGAGAACTCCAGCGCACAGAACATGTTGTTGGTATCGGTCACCGCCACCGCCGGCATCTCGGCCGTGGCGCAGAGTTTGACCAGCTTTTTCACCGGGATAGCGCCTTCCAGCAGCGAATGCTCGGTATGGGTGCGCAGGTGGATGAATCGGGGAGGATTGGGCATGGTGCCAGCCTAACCGCCCCGGCCCGGCGGCGGAAGGGGCGGGCGATTGTTCGGATTCGGATGAAGGTGCTATCTTCTGCAGCCAAAAGGTTGGGCTTGCCCGAATCCGGTGCAACAGGCTTCATCAATGCACGATAACACGGCGAAAAGCCGGAAGAAGGGCGCGCGCCCGCTTTACGCCGCATCAGGCGGTCGCGCAGATTGGCCCGTGACGGGGGTAACGCGGCAGGAAAAGACATGACCGAGATCGCGTTTCTCCTGAACGGAACGCAGATCCGCCTCGGGGCCGAGCCTCCGACGCGGACCCTTCTCGACTGGCTGCGCGAAACGCGCGGCCTGACCGGCACCAAGGAAGGCTGCAACGAAGGCGACTGCGGCGCCTGCACCGTGATGGTCACCGATGAAACCGGTGTCCGCGCGCTGAACGCCTGCATCCTCTTCCTGCCCCAGCTTCACGGCAAGGCGGTCCGCACGGTCGAGGGGCTGACGGGGCCGCAGGGCCAGATGCATCCGGTGCAGGAAACCATGGTCGCCCATCACGGCAGCCAATGCGGCTTCTGCACCCCGGGCTTCATCATGTCGATGGCCGCCGCCCATCTGACCGGCCGGCGCGACCATGATGACGTGCTGGCCGGCAACCTCTGCCGCTGCACCGGCTATGCCCCCATCATCCGCGCCGCCGAAGCCGCCGAAACCCTTCCGGCCCCCGACTGGGTGAAGGACGATCCCGCCATCCTCTCTCGGCAAATATCCTCGGGGGGAGAGGCCGCAGGCCTCGGGGGGCAGACGGCCCCCCTGCACCCGCAGTCATCGGGCGAACTGGCCGCGCTTTATGCGCAGATGCCGGATGCCACGCTGATCGCCGGCGCCACCGATGTGGGGCTTTGGGTGACCAAGCAGCTGCGCGACCTTGCGCCGGTGATCTTCCTGAACGGCGTCACCGACCTGCAGCAGATCGAGGTTGCGGGCGACACGATCCGCATCGGCGCCGGCGTGACGGTTGAGGATCTGCGGCTGGCCATGCAGGACCGTCATCCGGCCCTGGCCGCGATGCTGCGCCGCTTTGCCAGCGTTCAGGTCAGGAACGCCGCAACCATCGGCGGCAATATCGCCAACGGCAGCCCGATCGGCGACGGCCCGCCCGCGCTGATCGCAATGGGCGCCACGTTGCACCTGCGCCGGGGCGAGGACCGCCGGTCGATGCCGCTGGAATCCTTCTTCCTCGACTACCGCAAGCAGGACCGGCTGCCCGGCGAATTCGTCGAGGCCATCACCATCCCGGCCAGCGCCCCCGCCCTGCGCATCTACAAGCTGTCCAAGCGCTTCGATCAGGATATTTCCGCCGTATGCGGCGGGTTCAACCTGACGGTGGCGGATGGCGTGGTGACAGGTGCCCGCATCGCCTTTGGCGGCATGGCGGGCATCCCGAAACGCGCCGCTGCGGCCGAGGCGGCCCTTCTGGGCCGGCCCTTTACTCTGGACACGGTTCAGGCCGCCGCCGCGGCGATGGCCGGCGACTTCACCCCGCTGACCGACATGCGCGCCAGCGCCGCCTACCGGATGCAGGCCGCGCAGAACATGCTGATCCGCTATTTCCATGACCTGAACGGCGTCGCCGTCGATGTGCTGGAGGTCTCGGCATGAGCATGGGCAAACCCCTTCCCCACGATTCCTCGCCCCTGCAGGTGGCCGGTGCGGCGCGCTATGTCGATGACATCCCGCTGCCCGCGGGCGCCCTGCATCTGGCCTTCGGCCTGTCCAGCTGCGCCCATGGCGAGATTGCCGAAATCGACCTGTCGGCCGTCCGTGCCGCGCCCGGCGTGGTGATGGTTCTGTCGGCGGCCGATTTCACCGAGATGCCCGACTGCTCGCCCTCGGTTCATGACGAGCCGCTGCTGGCGGTGGACCGCGTGCATTACATCGGCCAGCCGGTCTTTCTGGTGGTGGCCGAAAGCCATCTGGCCGCCCGCAAGGCCGCGCGTCTGGGCAAGATCAGTTACCGCGACCTGCCGGCGCTGCTGACCGTGGAACAGGCGCTGGCCGCGAACAGCCGTTTCGAACAGGGCCCGGTGATCTGGTCCAAGGGCGATGCGGCGGGCGCGATTGCCGGCAGCCCCCGGGTGACCGAAGGCGTTTTCGAGGTCGGCGGGCAAGAGCATTTCTATCTGGAAGGCCAGATCGCCGCCTGCGTTCCGCAGGAAGACGGGATGCAGGTCTTCTCCAGCACCCAGCATCCGACCGAGGTGCAGCACAAGGTCGCCCATGCCCTGCACCTGCCGATGAGCGCGGTGCGCGTCGAGATGCGGCGGATGGGCGGCGGCTTCGGCGGCAAGGAAAGCCAGGGCAACGCGCTGGCCATCGCCTGCGCCATCGTGGCCGCGCGCACCGGCCGGCCGGCCAAGATGCGCTATGACCGCGACGACGACATGATGATCACCGGCAAGCGGCATGACCTGAAAATCCGCTACCGCGTCGGACATGACGATCAGGGCCGCATCCTGGGGGTGGAATTCACCCATCTGTTCCGCTGCGGCTGGAGCCAGGATCTGTCGCTGCCCGTCGCGGACCGGGCGATGCTGCATGCCGACAACTGCTATCACCTGACCGACATCCGCATCGAAAGCCACCGGCTGCGCACCAACACCCAAAGCGCCACCGCCTATCGCGGTTTCGGCGGGCCGCAGGGCATGGTGGGGATTGAACGGGTGCTGGACCATGTGGCCCATGCGGTCGGCCGCGAACCGCTTGAGGTGCGTCGGCTGAACTTCTACCGCGCCGCGGGCGCCACCGGGCCGGGCACCGGACACCGCTATGGCGCGGCGCATTCGCCGGCCAATGCCGCGCCGCAGACTACCCCCTACCACATGCCGGTTGAGGATTTCATCGGGCATGAGCTGGTGGCCGAGTTGGAGAAATCCAGCAATTACCTGGCCCGCAAGGCCGAGATTGCCGCCTGGAATGCGAAAAACCCGATCCTGAAGCGCGGCATCGCCCTGACGCCGGTGAAGTTCGGCATCTCGTTCACGCTGACATGGCTCAATCAGGCCGGGGCGCTGGTGCATGTCTATCAGGACGGCTCGATCATCCTGAACCACGGCGGCACCGAGATGGGTCAGGGCCTGAACCAGAAGGTCGCGCAGGTGGCGGCCTCGGTCTTTGGCGTCGATGCAGCGCAGGTCCGCATCACCGCGACCGATACGGCCAAGGTGCCCAACACCTCGGCCACGGCGGCCAGTTCGGGCAGCGACCTGAACGGCATGGCGGCGCGGGCGGCCTGTGAGACGATCCGCGACCGGCTGGCCGATTTCATCGCCGGCAAGCATCAGGTGGCGGCCTCGGCAGTGCGCTTTGACGGCGGGCAGGTGCATGTGGCCGGCGAAAGCTATGACTTCGCCCGCGTCGCGGCCCTGGCCTATCAGGCGCGGGTGTCGCTGTCGTCAACCGGCTTCTACGCCACGCCCAAGATCACCTGGGACCGGGTGAAAGGCAGCGGCCGGCCGTTCTTCTACTTCGCCTATGGCGCGGCGGTGACCGAGGTGGTCATCGACCGGCTGACCGGCGAAAACCGCATCCTGCGCGCCGACATCCTGCATGACACCGGCAGCAGCCTGAACCCCGCGCTGGATATCGGGCAGGTCGAAGGCGCCTATGTGCAGGGCGCCGGCTGGCTGACGACTGAAGAACTGGTGTGGGACGGCAAGGGGCGGCTAACGACCCATGCGCCATCCACCTACAAGATTCCGGCCTGTTCCGACCGGCCGCGCATCTTCAACGTGGCGCTTTGGGGCAAGCCCAACCGTGAGGATACGGTGGGCAAGTCCAAGGCGGTGGGCGAGCCGCCCTTCATGCTGGGCATCTCGGCGCTGATGGCGCTGTCGGATGCGGTGGCGGCCTGCGGTGACGGCAGCCTTTACCCCGCGCTGGATGCGCCGGCGACGGCGGAACGGGTGCTGATGGCCGTGCGCCGGCAAGAGGCCGCGACGGCTTCGGGCGGGCGCCGCGATGTTTGATCCCGGTGAAGTTCGGGCGGCCATCGCTGCCCATGGCCCGGTGGCCCGGGTGGTGATCGCCGGGCATGACGGCAGCAGCCCGCGCGAGGCGGGGGCGGCGATGCTGGTCTGGGCCGGCGGGCAATCCGGCACCATCGGTGGCGGCGCGCTGGAATGGGAGGCGGCAAACCGCGCGCGGTCGCTTCTGGCGGCGGGGGCGGCGCCTGTGGTGGCCCGCGTGCCCCTGGG
>JACZKR010000365.1 GCA_014859945.1 Paracoccaceae bacterium
CCCCTCGACCTCTTCGCCGATCCAGCGCGCCTCTTCCTCGCCGTCCCAATGGCCGATCAGGCGGACCTTCTCGCCCTCTTCCGCATCGGTCCACAGCGTCTTGCCCAGACGTTCGGCATTGCGCGCGATGATGCCCGAGGCCGCGGCCAGGATATGTGGGGTCGAGCGGTAGTTCTGTTCCAGCCGGATCACTTTCGCGCCGGGAAAATCCTTTTCGAACCGCAGGATATTGCCCACCTCGGCGCCGCGCCAGCCATAGATCGACTGGTCGTCATCGCCGACGCAGCAGATGTTGCGGTGCGCCTGTGCCAGCAGCCGCAGCCACAGATACTGGCAGACGTTGGTATCCTGATATTCGTCCACAAGGATATAGCGGAACCAGCGCTGATACTGCTCCAGCACGTCGGGGTATTTCTGGAAGATCACCACGCAATGCAGCAGCAGGTCGCCGAAATCGGTGGCGTTCAGGCTGCGCAGACGCTCCTGATACTGCTCATAAAGCTCGGTGCCGCGGTTGTTGAAGGCCGAGGCTTCGGACGAAGGCACCCGGTCCGGCGTCAGCGCGCGGTTCTTCCAGCCGTCGATGATCCCGGCCAGAAGCCGCGCCGGCCAGCGCTTTTCGTCGATGTTGGCGGCCGTGATCAGCTGTTTCATCAACCGCAGCTGGTCGTCGGTGTCGAGGATGGTGAAACTCGACTTCAGCCCCACCAGTTCGGCGTGGCGGCGCAGGATCTTGACCGAAAGCGAATGGAAGGTGCCAAGCCAGGGCATGCCTTCGACCACCTCGCCCAGCATCCGGCCGACGCGCAGCTTCATCTCGCGCGCGGCCTTGTTGGTGAAGGTGACCGCCAGTATCTCGTTCGGCCGGGCCTTGCCCATCCGCAAGAGATGCACGATCCGCGCGGTCAGGGCCTTGGTCTTGCCGGTGCCGGCGCCGGCCAGCATCAGAAGCGGCCCGTCCAGCGTTTCTGCCGCCTCGCGCTGCGCGGGGTTCAGTTCATCCAGATAGGCCGCGCCGCCCCCGCCCGGCCGGGCGGCCAGCGCGCGCTGTGACAGCGGGACATCGGAAACAGGGGGCTCGTCGGGCGGCATCATGCGGCCAGCCTAGCGCGAAGCGCCGGCAAGGGAAAGAACAGTTCTTTCATTGTTCTCATCCTGCCCCGGCAAATTTCCCCGGGGGTCCGGGCCGGCCGGCGGCGCGCGGTCAGCCCTTCTCGGGATATTCCCGCCGCATGTCGGCGCCGAAGCGGGCGAAAAGCCGGGTGAAGGCGAGAATGTCCTCTTCCGGCCAGCCGGCGAAGACCTGCAGCGTGCGCCGCCACTTTGCGCGCAGGAAGGCCTCCAGCAGGTCGCGCCCCTTGGCCGTCGGCACCAGAACCGAGCGGCGCCCGTCCGACTGGCTGACGGCGCGCGCAACCAGCCCCCGCTCCACCAGATCGGCGGCGATGCGGCTGGCGCGTGAGGCATCGACCACCATCTCTTCGGCCAGAAGGCCCACCGTCACCTCTTGCGGCGCGGCGCGGCCATAGCCGCTTTCGATGCGCAGGACAGCGGCCAGCGCGCCGAACTGCGCCGCCTCGATCCCCGCGCCAAGCTCATCCATCAGGCTTTGCGGAATGTCGCCTTTGCGCACGCGCCGGACATACTGAAAATTCTCGCCCTCAAAATTCAGCAGCGCCGCGGCGGCAGCGGGCGACAGCCCGCCGGCGATCAGCGTGGCGGTCATGGCTTCGGCATAGGACGATGCGGGGCGGCTCATTGCGGCGGCATCGCACAGCTGCATGCGGCTGTCAATAACATGCCAAAGTAAATCATGTGCTATTGACACATAATTCCGACCGGCCTAGACC
>JACZKR010000366.1 GCA_014859945.1 Paracoccaceae bacterium
CAGCACCATCCGCCCCGGATCGGCCAGCACCGCCGCCCGTTCCGCCGCGCCGCCGCACCACCAGGTGGCGATATTCGGCATCATCAGCGGCCCGCCCACCAGATCGGGGGCGAGTTTCGGCAGGAAGGCCAGCAGCGCCCGGGTTTCCAGCACGCCCGACCCCAGCGCATTGACCAGCGTCAGCCCCTGCGCGCGCAGGGCCGAAACCATGCCCGGCGTGCCGATGCGGCTTTGCTGGTTCAGCTCCAGCGGGTCGGCATAGGCGGAATCGAGCCGCCGCCACAGCACATCGACCGGCCGCAGCCCCGAGACGGTGCGCACCAGAAGCCGGTCGTCGGCAACCGTCAGATCCTCGCCCTGAACCAGCGTGAAGCCCAGATAGCGGGCGATATAGGCGTGTTCGTAATAGGTCTCGTTCAGAGGGCCGGGGGTCAGGATCGCCACCCGCGCATCGCGGTCGCCGCGCAAGGTTTGCAGCCGGTCGCGGAAATCGCGGAAGAAGCCGGCAAGGCGCGGCACGTTCATCGCGGCATAGATGTCGGCGAAGGCGCGGCTGGTCGCTACCCGGTTTTCCAGCGCATAGCCCGCGCCCGATGGCGCCTGCGTGCGGTCGGCCAGCACCCACCATTTGCCGTCGGGGCCGCGCCCGATCTCGAAGGCGACGAAATGCAGGTAATGGCCTGATCGCGGCCGCACCCCCACCATGGGGCGCAGCCATTCGGGATTGCCGGCGATCAGCGCCGGCGGCAGCTTGCCCTCGGCGACCAGACGGTTCGGGCCGTAAAGATCGGCCATCAGCGCCTCCAGCAGGTCGGCGCGCTGGATCAGCGCGGCCGAGACCTGATGCCAGTCATCCTCGGCGATCAGCACCGGCACATGGGCCAGCGGCCAGGGCCGTTCGACCGACTGGCCGGTGCCGTAGTGGCGGAAGAACACGCCCGAATCCATCAGATACTGGTCGGCGCGGCCGATACGCTGGCTGCGTTCTTCGTCCGGCAGGTCCAGCAGATGCTGCATGAAACCATGCCAGACCGGCCGGATGCGGCCCTCGGCATCGACCAGTTCGTCGGGCGTGGCCGCCAGCGGGCGGTAACCGGAAAGCCGGCCCGCAAGTGTCTGATCCGGGGGGGCATTCCCGGGAGGGTGGCCGGCCTCTGTCATGGGGGCATCAGACCCCGACCGGCCTGCGCAGGTCAAGGGTGAAGGGGAAGTCGGGATGCCGCCGCTCGGCCGGCGGGCTCCACCAGCCGGTGGAATGGCCCGAAGGCTGGAACCGCGCCAGACGCCGCGCCTCGGCCTCGTTGCCGTTCACCGGGAAGGTGTCATAGTTGCGCCCGCCCGGATGGGCGACGTGATAGACGCAGCCGCCCAAAGACCGGTTCGACCAACGGTCGAAGATGTCGAAGGTCAGCGGCGCATGCACCGGCACCGTGGGCTGCATCGCCGAAGCGGGCTGCCAGGCCTTGAAGCGCACCCCCGCCACCGCCACGCCGTTTTCCGCCGCGGTCAGCGGCACCTCGCGCCCGTTGCAGGTGACAGTGTAACGCCCCGGATCGGCGGTGGTCAGCTTGACCTGCAGCCGTTCGGTGGAACTGTCGGTATAGCGCACCGTCCCTCCGATGGCGCCGGTTTCGCCCAACACATGCCAGGGCTCCAGCGCCTGCCGCAGTTCCAGATGGGTGCCTTCGAATTCCACCTCGCCGCAGAAGGGGAAGCGGAATTCGCCCTGCGCGGTGAACCAGTCTTCCTGCATGGCGAAACCCTGCTGGCGCAGGTCGGCCAGCACGTCGCGGAAATCCTGCCAGACGAAATGCGGCAGCATGAAGCGGTCGTGCAGCGCCGTGCCCCAGCGCACCAGATCGCCGCGCGCCGGATTGGCCCAGAACCGTGCGATCAGCGCCCGCAGAAGCAGTTGCTGCGCCAGGCTCATCCGGGCATCCGGCGGCATCTCGAACCCGCGGAATTCCACCAGACCCAGCCGCCCGGTGGGGCCGTCGGGCGAATAAAGCTTGTCGATGCAGATCTCGGCCCGGTGGGTGTTGCCGGTGACATCGGTCATCAGGTTGCGCAACAGCCGGTCCACCAGCCAGGGGAAGGGCTGCATCCCCTCACCGGGCATCGGGATCTGGCTCAGCGCGATTTCCGCCTCATAAAGCGCGTCATGGCGCCCCTCGTCGATGCGCGGCGCCTGAGAGGTCGGGCCGATGAAAAGGCCCGAGAACAGATAGCTGAGCGCGGGGTGCCGGTTCCAGTGCAGGATCAGCGATTTCAGAAGGTCCGGCCGCCGCAGGAAGGGGCTGTCCAAAGTCGTGGCGCCGCCCACGACCACATGGTTGCCGCCGCCGGTGCCGCAATGCTTGCCGTCGATCATGAACTTGTCGGCGCCAAGGCGCGACTGCCGCGCCTCTTCGTAAACCGCTTCGGTGATCGAAACGCAGTCCTCCCAGCTGTGGGCGGGGTGGATGTTGACCTCGATCACCCCGGGGTCGGGCGCCACGCGGATCACGTTCAGCCGCGCGTCATGGGGGGGCTGATAGCCCTCGATATGCACCTTCAGCCCCAGCCGGGCGGCGGCGCTTTCGGCGACGTGCAGCAGGTCGATGTAATCCTCCAGCGCCGTCACCGGCGGCATGAAGACGCAAAGCCGCCCGTCGCGCGGTTCAACCGAGATCGCCGTGCGCACGAAGCCGTCCACCTCGGTGATGACCTGCGCCACCTGTCCCTGCTGTGCCGGGCTGGCGATGAAACTGGCCATCGGCTGCGACTTGCGCGTGGCATCCACCGGCGGCGGTTCGGGCAGGTCGGGCGGGGCGATGGTGGGGTCCATCGGGTTGACATAAGGGTATTGCGCCGGCGTCAGATAGGGCAGGCTTTCCAGGGGCAGGCGGTAGCCCACCGGGCTGTCCCCCGGCACCAGATAGACCCGGCCCCGCCGCAGCCGCCAGCGTTCCGAATGCCAGCGCCGCCGCCCGTCGCGCGCCATCCACGGCTGCACCGGCAAGACGAAGCCCACCGGATCGGTCAGGCCGCGATTGAAGACCTGCGCGATGCGGTGGCGTTCCTCGGGGTCTTTCAGCTTTGAGTTCTCGGGCGTGACATTCGGCGGCAGATTGGCCTCTTTCACCAGCCATTCGGCCGGGTCTTCGAAGGCGGGCAGAATGTTCTCCTCGCCCACATCCAGCTCGAACGCCATTTCGCGCAGGAATTCCTGCGCCTGCAGCGGGGTCGCCGCCTGATCCACCCCCTCATCCGCGATCAGGTCGGGGTTCTGCCAGACCGGCTGTCCATCGCGCCGCCAGTAAAGCGAGAAGGTCCAGCGCGGCAGGCTTTCGCCCGGATACCACTTGCCCTGCCCGTAGTGCAGAAAACCCCCCGGCGCAAAACGCTGACGCAGCCGCCGGATCAGCACATCTGCGCGGTCGCGCTTGGTCGGGCCGACGGCGGCGGTGTTCCACTCCGCCGCCTCGAAATCGTCGATCGAGACGAAGGTCGGCTCGCCCCCCATGGTCAGCCGCACATCGCCCTGGGTCAGCACCTCATCCACCCGCCGGCCAAGCGCGTTCAGCGCCTGCCAGGACTCGTCGCTGAAAGGCTTGGTGATGCGCGGATGCTCGGCCACCCGGGCGATCTTCATGTCGAAATCAAAGGACACATTCGCCGCGCCGGTGTAGCCGCCCGAGATCGGCGCCGCGTTGCGGTAATGCGGCGTCGCGGCCAGCGGGATATGGCTTTCCCCGGTCAGAAGCCCCGAGGTCGGGTCCAGCCCCACCCAGCCGGCGCCGGGCAGATAGACCTCGCACCAGGCATGCAGATCGGTGAAATCCACCTCGGTTCCCGAAGGCCCATCCAGCGCCTTCAGGTCGGGTTTCAGCTGGATCAGATAGCCCGAGACAAAGCGCGCGGCAAACCCCAGATGCCGCAGCAGGTTGACCAGAAGCCAGCTCGAATCCCGGCACGACCCGCTGGCCCTGGCCAGCGTTTCATCCGGCGTCTGCACCCCCGGCTCCATCCGGATCAGATAGCCGATCTCGCCCGCCAGCCGCGCGTTCAGGCCCACGACGAAATCCACCGTCCGAACCCGGTCGCGCGGGATGGATTTCAGGAAGGCGTCGAATTCGGGCCCCAGCGGCCCGGCCCGGCGGTAGATCGACAGATCCTCGACCAAATCGGGCGGATAGTCGAAGGGCCAATGCTCGGCCGCCTCCTCGACGAAAAAGTCGAAGGGGTTGTAGACGGTCATGTCGGCGGTCAGATCGACCTCGATCTTCAGTTCCGTCACCGGCTCGGGAAAGACGAAGCGCGCCAGCCAGTTGCCGAACGGGTCCTGCTGGTGGTTCACGAAATGCCCGCCCGGGCTGACCTTCAGCGCGTGGGAAATCACCCGCGTCCGGCCATGCGGGGCGGGCCGCAGCCGGATCACCTGCGGCCCCAGAAGCACCGGCTTGTCATAGATGTAATGGGTCAGGTGATAGATGCTGGCCTTGATCGACATGGGACTTCCGCGTTGCCTCGGCCCCGATCCTGCGGCTTTTCGGCCCGGCCTTCCAGTTTCGGCGCCGCCTGCCCGGATTTTCGCCGCCGGGCGATGCCGATTTGCCCAAATACCGGGCATTCCGCCCCGCCGCGCCCGCGCCGCCTCCGGCGGGAGTATTTGGAAAGGTGCAAATGGCAGGGTTACGCCCCTTGTCCTTGCACCTTTAGAAATACTCCACGGGGGTGCGGGGGTGTGAAACCCCCGCCGCCGACGGCGCTCAGGCGCGCAGCATCAGCCGTTTCAGCCCGTGGAAATGATAGGCATCGGCATAGGCGGGCGGGGCGGTCAGCCGCAGGCCGGGCAGGCGGGCAAAGAGGATGGGCAGCGCCACCGTCAGCTCCAGCCGCGCCAGCGGCGCGCCGACGCAGAAATGCAGGCCCGCGCCAAAGCTTGCATTGGGTTTCACCGGCCGGTCGGGGCGGAAGGCGGCGGGATCTTCCCAGACGCCGGGATCGCGGTTGGCCGCACCCAGAAGCAGCGCCACCTGATCGCCGCGCCGGAAGGTCTGGCCCATGACCTCGACATCCTCATAGGCCCAGCGGGTGAACATGTGCAGCGGCGGGTCGTGGCGCAGGATTTCCTCGACCACCCCTTCGGCATTGGCTTCGGTGATGCCGTGGCCGGTTTCCAGCAGCCGCTTCACCCCGTTGCCGATCGAATGCACCGTCGCCTCATGCCCGGCGTTCAGCAAAAGGATGCAGGTGGTGATCAGCTCATCCGTCGTCAGCTTTTCGCCGCCTTCCTCGGCTGCGATCAGGCTGGTGATCAGGTCGTCGCGCGGGTCGTTGCGCCGCGCCTCGACATAGCCGCGCATGAAGGCGACGAAGGCCTCGGTCGCGGCCACCGCGCGGTCTTCGGTGTCGCGGGTGCGGCCGGCCATATACATGCCGACCATCGCGTTCGACCAGGCCAGCAGGTCGTCGCCCATCTCTTCCGGCACGCCCAGCAGGCGGGCGATGACGGTGACGGGCAGTTTCTGGCCGAAATGGCGCAGAAGGTCGAACTCACCATCCGGCAGCGCGTCGATCAGGTCGTTGGACAGTTGTGCAATCTCGGGCGCCAGCGCCGCGATCCGGCGCGAGGTGAAGGCGCGCAGGACAAGGCTGCGCAGCCGGGTGTGGCGCGGCGGCTCCAGTTCCAGCATCGAATGCGCTTCGACGGCGTAGAAGGGGCGCAGGTGGTCGGGGATCGCGGGCGCCAGTTCGGCCGGAACCTCACGCCCGAAGCGGCGGTCGCGGAAGATGGCGCTGACGGCCGACCAGTTGCCGGTGGCCGCCATGCCGTATTCGGCCCAATGGAAGAAGGGGCCATGGGCGCGGGCGGTTTCGTAGAACGGATAGGGGTTCTGGACGAAATCCGGATCGGTGGGCGATTGCGACAGGGTGATCATGCGCGCCGCCCCAAGGGAATGATCCCCTGCGCCACCAGCACCCCCAGCGCCACCAGCGCGGCGGCGGCGGCCTGACCCCAGTCCCATAGCCCGCCCATGGCGAAGAGGATGATCATGACATAGAAGGGTGCTGCGTTGATATGCAGCGCCGACAGGCCGATGCCCAGCCGTTCCACCGACATGATCCACATCAGCTGGCTGATCCCCAGCGAGCCGACCGAGAAGGCCAGAAGCGCCAGCACCTCACGCAGGCCCCAGGGGGTGAAATCGGGCAGGGGGGCGCCCAGCGCCACCTGGCCGGCGGCGACCGTGCCGGTGGCAATCGCCGCGCCGGTGATGGTCAGCGCCGTGCGCCCGATCGGCGACAGCGCCGGAAAGGCCGTGACGGTCAGGCGCGAGCCCAGCGTGAAGGCCAGGACCGAGCAGAAGCACAAGGCCGCCCCAAGGCCCAGCGACAGCCCGCCGGCGCGGAAATCCAGCGCCATCATCCCGCCCACCAGCGACAGCACCAGCCCGATGATCAGCCCCGCCGTCAGCTTGCGCCCGTCCAGCGCCACTTCCAGCGCGATGCCGACGACCGGCAGCGTGGCCGAGATCACCGCCGCCGTGACCGCCCCGCCGCGCGCCTGCCCCAGGATCAGGAACCATGCGCCCAGCCCGATCAGGCTGCCCACACCGATGCCTTTCAGCCAGTTGACCCGGGCCAGCGCCGCCGGCCCGTCCATCAGCGCCCAGACCGGCAGCAGCGACAGGGCCGCCAGCGCCATGCGCAGCGCCGTCAGCTGTTCGGCCGGCAGAAGCGGGATGATGAAATCAGCGGCAGGCAGGCCGGCGGCCCAGATCAGCATGGAGGCCATGCAGATCAGGTTCGCGGCCAGAAGCCCCCGGGCGGGTGCGGGCGAGGTGGCATGGGCAGTCATGGTATGGTTCTGGCAGGGGCCGGCCACGGGCGCTGTTCCGCCCGCGACATCGCGCAGGGCTCAGGCGGCGGAAAGCGCGGCGACGATGGCGCCGAAATCAGCGGCCTTCAGGCTGGCCCCGCCCACCAGCGCGCCATCGACATCCGGCACCGCGAAAATCTCGGCCGCGTTCGAGGGCTTGACCGACCCGCCGTACAAGAGCCGCACCCCCGCCGCCTCGGGGCCGATGCGGTGGGCCAGCCGGTTGCGCAGGAAGGCATGAACCTCGGCAATCTGGGGCAGCGTCGGGGTGCGGCCGGTGCCGATGGCCCAGACGGGTTCGTAAGCCACCACCAGCCCGGCTGCCGTGGCGCCTTCGGGGACCGAGCCGTCAAGCTGCGCCCCGATCACCGCCAGCGTCTGGCCGGCGTCGCGCTGCGCCTCGGTCTCGCCGACGCAGACGATGGGCACAAGGCCGGCCGCCTGTGCCGCCAGCGCCTTGGCCTGCACCTGCGCATCGGTTTCGCCATGATCGGCGCGACGTTCGGAATGGCCAAGGATCACATAAGCTGCCCCTGCATCCTTCAGCATCGCGGCCGAGATGTCGCCCGTGTGGGCGCCCGAGGCGCTGGCGTGGCAATCCTGCCCGCCAAGGCCCAGCCGGCTGCCGCGCGCCGCCCAGGCCGCCTGCGCGATCAGCGTGGCGGGCGGGCAGATCAGCATCTCGCAGGCCGGATCGGGATGGGCCGTCACCAGCGCCGTCAGTTCGGCCAGCGCCGCCGGCGTGCCGTTCATCTTCCAGTTGCCTGCCGCGAGCTTGCGCATTTCGTCCTCCATCCATCCGCCCACAGGGTTAGCGCCTGCGACCGGGCGGGGGAAGCCCCCTGAACGCGCCCTTGGGCCAGCCGGGGCCAGAGAAAAACCCGCAGGATCGCTCCTGCGGGCCAACTCGTTACTTCCGCGCGTTTGGGCGGGCCGGGTTCAGGCCGGCTGTTCCTTGAACTTGATCGATTCGCCGCAGCCGCAGGCCTCGGCGACATTGGGGTTGCGAAAGCGGAAACCGGCCTGCAGCAGATCGACCTCATAGTCGATTTCAGTGCCGATCAGGAACATCTGCGCCATGGGTGCGATCAGCACGCGGGCGCCGTCCTGTTCCACCACTTCGTCCAGCGGGTTCACGTCGGACACATAATCCATCGTGTATTCCATGCCCGCGCAGCCGCCCTTCTTGACGCCGATGCGCAGGCCGGCGCTGCCCTGCTTTTCCATCAGCCGCGCGATCTGGCGGGCGGCGGGCGGAGTCAGGGTGACGGCGGCTTTGCCGGGAATGCCGAACATGGGATTCTCCTTTCCCTGCAATTTAGGCGCTTCAGGGCAGAATTCCAAGCGGGGGCAGCGCGTTCAGCAGCGCAAGGCAGCCATAAGCGGCCAGCAAGGCCCAGGCGAAAGAGGCCAGCGTGCCGATGATCACATATTCCGACATCGCCCGGTCATCCTTGACCGCACCGAAGCGCAGGATCGACTTGGCGGCGATCAGCAGGCCCACGCCCTCGGGCTGGCCCAGAAGGACAAGGGCAAAGATCAGCCCGCGCTCCAGCAGCCCGATGACGCGGCCGGCGCCCGGCAGGCCCTCGGGGATTTCGACGCGCAGGGCGAAGGGCGCCATCAGCAGGCCCACGGCAAAACCGCCGGCCCGGGTGGCCAGGATCGCGCCGGCCACCAGCGCCATCAGGCCGGGCAGGGGGGCGACGGCCCCCCAAAGACCCCCGGCAAAAATCCCGGGCTGCCACAGCGCCAGCGCCGCAATCGCCGCCAGATGCAGCGCCTGATCGCCCAGAAACCCCGCCAGCCCCGGCCGCATCCGCGTCTTGGCCAGATCGGTCGCCATGTGCAGCGCCGTCAGCCAGACCAGCGCCGGCGCCAGACTGCCCGTCGCCGCCACCGCACAGGCCAGCACCACCGCCCCATGCGCCGCCAGCCCCGCCGCCCGGTGCTTGTTGGCCACCATCCAGCCGGTCTGGAACACGAAGTCGGCCAGCACATGGGCGAAAAGAAGGGCGGCGAGGGTTTCAGGCATGGGGAGCTCCGGGCAACAGTTCGAATTCTGTTTCCCATTCATTCAGGAGTTCTGAAATCCGTCGCGCATCCGCGCCAGCCAGTCTGTAGCTCACCGCTTGCTGTGAGATACCCAAGTGGGTGGCAATATCTCGTCCGGTCGCTTCGGTGGTTCCAAGAAATATGGCAGCGGCTTCGGCTTGTTGCGGTGTCCAGAGTTTGACGCGCAGTTCGAGAAATTCGACGGCAATCTGATGAAGCTGGGATATCCCTTTGCCCGACATCGACAGCGTTCCGCCGTTCCGTTCAAGCCAGTCCAGCGCGCGGCCGGATACTACGAATGCTTCGCCGGATGCATCTGCCAGAGAAGCGCTGCCCATCGAGTCGATTTTTCCGACACCAATCGATATTCGTGTGGATGGTAGACTGGGATCGGCCCTGAGTTCGGCCTGAATCAGGACGGCTAAGCGCAAGGTCCGCGGTACATTTCCGATAACAAACTGCCAGCCATCACCTCGGAAACGGGTGAACTTGGGATTGAGGTCGTAAGTGCTATCAAAGTGATTTCTTGAGACTGCCTCGATGGCGTCAAGTGCTTTGCTGATAGTTTCCTGTGTATACTGTTGTGATTGTACAAGATCGCCCGTCAAGACGGCGCTTGGCAGTTTTGCGCTTTTCTCCAAACAAGCCTCCAGACTTGATCTTTTCGTAATCAAGTCTTGGGGCTTTATTTTTTGAAAATCAACCCTTCTGGCTTGATCTACATGAACCCCAGTTCCAGCCGCGCCTCGTCGGACATCATCTCCATGCCCCAGGGCGGGTCGAAGACCATGTTCACGTCCACCTGCTTGACGCCCGGCACGGCGTTGACCGCATCGGCCACCCAGCCCGGCATCTCGCCCGCCACGGGGCAGCCCGGGGCGGTCAGCGTCATCTGGATATCCACCGCATTCTCGGGGTCGATGGCGACGGTATAGACCAGCCCGAGGTCATAGATATTCACCGGAATCTCGGGGTCGAAGACGGTGCGGCAGGCATCGACCACCGAATCGTAAAGCGGATGGTCGGTGGTAGAGGGGGCGATCAGGGGCGCACCCTCGATCTTCGGCTGGGCCTCGGTCATGGCGATCTCGCTGCTTAGTTGAGCGATTATATAGGGAATGCCGGCGCCAAGGTCCAGACCGCTACAGAAGCCGCCGCGCCAGGCCCGTGCGGATCAGCGCCCAGGTGGCGGCGACCGATCCGGCGACGGCCAGCGCAAAGACCGCCGGGCTGTCCCAGTCCAGATGGCGGAAGCCGATCACCACGAAGGCCACATGGATGAAGAACAGCCCGTTGGCATAGCTGCCCAGATCGCGGCGCGGGCTGGGCCGGGTGAATTGCAGCGCCAGCAGCACGACGGCGGGGCTGGCCAGCCCCAGCGCCATCAGGTTGTCATGGCCGACGCCCCCCGGCGCCAGCCGGTCAAGCGCCAGGCTTTCCGCCATCACCAGCGCGACGCCCGCCACGGCCGCAAGGGCCGAGACGCGCAGGCCCAGACGGGCGGGCAGGTCATGCCGGCGGATCAGGAAGCCCGCCAGCACGAAGGGCAGCCCCAGCAACAGCCAGTTGCGGTGAAGTGAGGTCGGGTCGCCGAAATCGCTGCCCCGCAAGTCGATCCACTTGAAGGCCAGCCCGTAAACCACGGCATTTCCTGCCAGAAACGTCACCACCATCAGCGCGGCAAGCCCCGCCGTGCCCCGGTTCCGCAACAGCCCCACCGCCGCCGCCGCCAAGGCAAGGCCGGGCAGATACCATAGGTGCCACCAGCCGGTCAGCAGAATCCGCACCGGCCGCCAGGGATCGGGCGCCTCCAGAATCCCCCACCATGCCGGGGCGTAAAGCGCTGTCCACAGGCCCCACAGGATCAGCAGCCGGCGCACATAGCGCCAGGTGCCGCCCGCACGGGCAAGATCATGGAAGAAATAGCCGTTGATCACGAAGAAGGCCGGAACCGAGATCCGGTACAGGCCCTGTCCGGTCAGGACGATGGCATCATGCCCGAAGGGTTTGAAGGGGTTGGCATGGATGCCCACCACCATCAGCGCGAGGAGGATTTTCAGAAGATCGACGGAAAGCCTACGGTCCATGGTATCCAGCCCCGCACCAGCCCCTCCCCGGCCGGCGCGGGTTCACGCCTTCAGAACGGGATTTCGTCGTCAAGATCCGGCCGGCCGGGGAGGGGCTGGTGCGGGGCTGGATACCATGGACC
>JACZKR010000367.1 GCA_014859945.1 Paracoccaceae bacterium
GGCCCGGTGCGCGGCCCGGTCACCAACCTGCCCCTGCCGCGCTTTGTCAGCCTGAAGGGCAATGTCGGCAACGCCCGGCGAGGTCCGGGGCTGACCCACCGCATCGACTGGGTCTTCACCCATTCCGGCATGCCGCTGCGCATCACGGCCGAGCATGACAACTGGCGCCGCGTCGAGGATGCCGAGGGCATGGGCGGCTGGGTGCATTACGCGCTTTTGTCGGGGGTGCGCACCATTCTGGTGACCGCCGATATGGCCGAATTCCGCTCGCGCCCCGATCCGGCGGCGGATGTGGTCTTTCAGGCCGAAGCCGGGGTGATCGGGCGAATCGTCGAATGCCTGCCCGACTGGTGCCGCATCAGCATCGAGGGGTCGCGCGGCTGGGCACCCAAAGACCTGCTGTGGGGCGCCGACCCGGGCGAGATCATCGAATGATCCGGCCGCGCCGCCGTTTCGCTTGACCGGTCCGGGCCTTGGCCTCAGCATTCCTGTGCAATGCCGCCCCCTTGCATTCGGGTGGGACTTGCTTCTTTAATCAGCGCAATTACACAACTGTATAACAGGCCGCCAATGACGCCCGAGCGTCGCCCCTATCGCCGGGAAAGCGAAGAGACCCGCCGCGAAGCGCTGATTGGCGCCGCGCTGGATATCGTCGCGACCGAAGGGCCGGCGCAGGCCACGGTGCGCGCCATCGCCGACCGGGCCGGCGTGACGCCCGGGCTGATCCGCCACTATTTCACCAGCAAGGAAGAACTGGTCCGCACCGCCTATCTGACCATGATGGACCGCATGACCGCCGACAGCCGGCGCGGTCTGGATGCCGCCGATGCGCCCGTCGATCCGGCGGCGCGTCTGGCCCTTTTCGTCGCCAACTCGCTGCGCGCGCCGGTGGTGGATCCGCAGCGGCTGGGCCTGTGGGCCGCCTTCATCCAGCGCATCCGGCACGAGTCCGAGATGCGCGACATCCACCGCCACACCTATCACCGCTACCGGTCCATTCTTGAAGATCTGATCCGCGCCCTTGCGCTGCCCGGTTTTGATGACCGGCGCTGCCGTGAGGCGGCGATCACTTGCAACGCGGTCATTGACGGGCTGTGGATGGAATCCTCGGCCCTGCCCGAAGAGTTCTCGGGCGAAACCGGCGCGGTGCGGATCGGGGTGTCGGCCGTCGGCGCCTTGCTGGGCCTCGATCTGGCCGCCGCGCTGCCGCCGGAAATTCCTGGAGATACAGAATGAGATACGCCCCCGTGACAGAGCGGCTTGCCGGGCTGGGCGGCGCCAAATGGCAGGTGCATGCCCGCGCGCGCCAGATGGCCCGGGCGGGTGAAGCGGTGATCGAGCTGACCATCGGTGAGCCTGACGTGGCCACGCCCCCCGAACTGATCGAGGTTGCGGCCCGCGCCATGGAAGACGGCCGCACCGGCTATTCCAACGGGCATGGCGAGCCGGGGCTGCTGCGCGCGCTGGCCGCCCGCTACACCGCGCGGCGCGGCCGCCCCTTCGGCCCCGACAATATCATGACCTTCCCGGGCACCCAGACCACGCTTTACGCCGTGCTGAACGCGCTGGTCAGTGTGGGCGATGAGGTGCTGCTGGGCGACCCGCTTTATGCGACCTACGAAGGCCTTGTCGCCTCGACCGGGGCCAGTCTGGTGCGGGTGCCGCTGCGGCCGGAACGCGGGTTCCGCATGGACCCGGCCGATGTGGCGGCGCGCATCACCCCCCGTTCGCGCGTGCTGTTCCTGAACACGCCGCACAACCCCACCGGCGCCGTGCTGCGGCGGGATGAGATTGCGGCGCTGGGCCGGCTGGCGGTGGAGCATGATCTTTGGATCGTCTCGGACGAGGTTTATGAGGAACTGGTCTTCGACAACGTGGCCTTCGCCTCGCCGCTGGACCTGCCCGAGATCGCTGACCGGGTGATTGCTGCCTCTTCGGTTTCCAAATCCCACGCCGCGCCGGGCTTTCGTTCGGGCTGGTGCGTCGGGCCCGAGGAATTCGTGGCCCGCCTTCTGCCCCTGTCGGAAACCATGCTGTTCGGCAGCCAGCCCTTCATCGCCGACATGACGGCGGTTGCCGTGGCCGAACCCTCGGCGGTGGCGGCCGGCATGCGCGAACGCTTTGCCCGCCGCGCGGGGCTGGTGGCCGGGCGGCTGAACGGTGTCGCGGGGCTGAAGGTTCACCGCCCCGAAGCCGGGATGTTCGCGCTGATCGACGTGGGCAGCACCGGCATGTCGGGCGAGGGTTTCGCCATGGCGCTGCTTGAGCAATGCAAGGTCGCGGTGATGCCCGGCGAAAGCTTTGGTCAGGCGCTGGGTGGCTGGCTGCGCGTCAGCCTGACCCAGCCAGACGACCGTATCGCGCAGGCCTGCGAGCGGATCGCGGATTTCGCCGCCACGCGGCAGAGGAGGGGCTGATGCGGACGGTTGGGGAACGGCTGGTCGAGGGGCTGGCGGCGCGCGGGGTCGAGGTGGTCTTCGGCATTCCGGGCGTGCATACGGTGGAACTGTATCGCGGCCTGTCGGGCAGTCCGGTGCGCCATATCACCGCCCGGCACGAACAGGGCT
The DNA here is from genome assembly GCA_014859945.1 of Paracoccaceae bacterium. GTDB lineage: Bacteria > Pseudomonadota > Alphaproteobacteria > Rhodobacterales > Rhodobacteraceae > Fuscibacter. Next base: position 2,568 of record JACZKR010000367.1, read on the forward strand.
GCGCCTTCATGGCCGACGGCTATGCCCGCGCCTCGGGCAAGCCCGGCGTCGCCTTTGTCATCACCGGGCCGGGGGTGACCAACGCGCTGACCGCCATGGCGCAGGCGCGTGAGGATTCGGTGCCGATGCTGGTGATCTCGGGCGTGAACCGCCGCGCCTCGCTGGGCAAGGGGCTGGGCCTTTTGCATGAACTGCCCGATCAGGCGGCGATGGTGCGCACACTTTGCCCCACGCGGCAGATATCTGCGCCCGATCAGGTCGCCGAGGCGCTGGACTGGGCCTTTGCCGCGCTGACCGAAGGCCGCCCCGGCCCGGTGCATCTTGAGGTGCCGACCGATGTGATGCCCTTGCCCTGCGATGCGCTGCCGGCGCCCGCGCTGCGGCCCGCCGCGCCGCTACCGCCCTTGGACGATGCGGCGGCGATGCTGAATGCCGCGGGCAGGGT
>JACZKR010000368.1 GCA_014859945.1 Paracoccaceae bacterium
ACCGTTGCCAGCTGTTCGGCCCCGGCTCACGGCCGGCGCTGTTTGAAAAGATGGCGGCAAGTGCGGCGGACGTGATCAACCTTGATCTTGAGGACTCGGTGGCCCCCGCCGACAAGCCGCAGGCGCGGGCGAACATCATTCAGGCGATCAACACCATCGACTGGGGCCGCAAGACCCTGTCGGTTCGGATCAACGGGCTGGACACCCCCTTCTGGTATCGCGACGTGGTGGACCTGCTGGAACAGGCGGGCGACCGGCTGGACCAGATCATGATCCCGAAGGTCGGTTGCGCGGCCGATGTCTATGCGGTTGACGCGCTGGTGACGGGGATCGAGCGGGCGATGGGCCGCAAGAAGCCGATCAGCTTTGAGGTCATCATCGAATCGGCCGCCGGGATTGCGCATGTCGAGGAAATCGCCGCTTCCTCGCCCCGCTTGCAGGCGATGAGCCTTGGCGCCGCCGATTTCGCCGCCAGCATGGGGATGCAGACCACCGGCATCGGCGGCACGCAGGAAAATTACTACATGCTGCGCGAGGGCGCGCGGCATTGGTCCGACCCCTGGCACTGGGCGCAGGCCGCCATCGTCGCCGCCTGCCGCACCCACGGCGTGCTGCCGGTGGATGGGCCCTTCGGCGATTTCAGCGATGACGAAGGCTATCGCGCGCAGGCCCGCCGCTCGGCCACGCTGGGCATGGTGGGCAAATGGGCGATCCATCCCAAGCAGGTGGCGCTGGCGAACGAGGTCTTCACCCCGTCCGAAGCCGCCGTCGCCGAGGCCCGTGAAATCCTTGCCGCGATGGAGGCCGCCAAGGCCCGGGGCGAGGGGGCAACGGTTTACAAGGGCCGTCTGGTGGACATCGCCAGCATCAAACAGGCCGAGGTCATCGTGAAGCAGGCCGAGCTGATCGCGGCTTCGTGACCGAATCGTTTGACATGTGGAGCGAAAAACATTCAACGTCCCTAACGTTGCGTCACAGCCAAAGGCTGCCTGCAGAATAGGCATACCCGCGCGGTGCAGGGAGAGGAGGCCCTTCACCGCATCCTCGGGAGGACGAGCGCGCCCCGTGGCCAAGCCGCGGGGCGCTGCCGTTTCAGGCCAGCGGCACGCAGATTTCCGTCAGAAGATCGTCCGGAGCAACCTCTCCGGGGGTGTTGAGGTAGTTCTCGAACACCGCGCTGTCCGCCGGCTCACGCCCCGAAGCGGGCAGCCACTGGCCATAAAGCCGGTCATAGCTGGCCTGAAGCCCGGCGTAGGGGCCCCGGTGGGTCAGAACCGCGTAATCGCCGGCCGGCAGCAGCACCTCGGCCAGCGGCGGCTCGATCACCGCCCCATCGGCCACCCGCAACCCGGCATGGCTGCGCAGATCGGCCGCCGGCGTTGCATGCGGATCGTCGTAATAGACACCGATCATCTCGGCCTCCGGGCCGAACAGCCCGCGGCTGCCGGCCAGCGTGCCAAGCTTGGCAAAGGCGCGGGCGATTTCGATGTAGGGGCCACGATGGGCAATGGCGGCAAGACGGCGGGCGGGCTCTTTTCTGATCAGGACGTCGGGCATCGGCAGATTCTCCGGGGGTCTGAGGGGAAGGAAGGGGCGCAACTCGCCCCTTCGGCGAAAGGCGGCAGGGGTCATGCCGAAGGCATCGCGGAAGGCCCGCACGAAACTGGACTGGTTCGGATAGCCCACGGCCAGCGCCACCGCGCCGACCGTCAGGTCATCGCGGACCAGAAGATGCGCCGCCCGGCCCAGCCGGATGCGGCGCACCGCCTGTGCCACCGTCTCACCCGTCATGGCGCGGAACACCCGATGCCAGTGAAACCGGCTCATCGCCGCCACATCGGCCAGAGCATCCAGCGACAGATCGCCCGCCGGATGGTCGTGGATATGGTCGATGACCCGGATGATCCGCCGTTCGTAGTCGCGTGCCATGTTGCCTCCTGTCCGGCAGGCCTACCCGCTTTCGCCTGCGCAAATCTTGCCGAGTTGCCTTTCGCCCCCCCTTTGGCCATATAGGGGCGGTTCCTAGCGGAGTGTCCGATGCAGTATCTGGATTTCGAGAAACCCCTCGCGGAAATCGAAGGCAAGGCCGAAGAGCTGCGGGCCATGGGGCGGAGCAATCCGGCCATGGACGTCTCGAAAGAGGCCGAGGCGCTGGACCGCAAGGCCGAAACCGCGCTGCGCGATCTGTATAAGGCGCTGACGCCCTGGCAGAAATGCCTTGTGGCCCGCCACCCCGACCGCCCGCACGCCAAGGATTACATCGACGCACTGTTTTCCGAATACACCGCGCTGGCCGGCGACCGCGGCTTTGCCGATGACCATGCGGTGATGGGTGGCCTCGCGCGGTTCAACGACCAGCCGGTGGTGGTGATCGGCCACGAAAAGGGCAATGACACGAAAAGCCGGATCGAGCGGAATTTCGGCATGGCCCGGCCCGAAGGCTATCGCAAGGCGGTGCGGCTGATGGAGATGGCCGACCGTTTCCGCCTGCCGGTGATCACGCTGATCGACACGCCCGGCGCCTATCCGGGCAAGGGCGCCGAAGAGCGCGGCCAGGCCGAGGCGATTGCCCGGTCTACCGAGAAATGCCTTGAAATCGGCGTGCCCCTGATTTCGGTCGTGATTGGCGAAGGCGGCTCGGGCGGGGCGGTGGCCTTTGCCACCGCGAACCGCATCGCCATGCTGGAACACAGCGTCTATTCGGTGATCAGCCCGGAAGGCTGCGCCTCGATCCTGTGGAAAGACGCCGAGAAGATGCGCGAGGCGGCCGAAGCGTTGCGGCTGACCGCGCAGGACCTGCAGAAGCTGGGCGTGATTGACCGCATCGTGAAGGAACCGCTGGGTGGCGCGCAGCGCGGCACGAAAGAGACGATCGAGGCGGTGGGCAAGGCCATCGAAACCATGCTGAAAGAGCTTTCGGGCAAGAAGCCCGATGCGCTGATCAAGGACCGGCGCCAGAAGTTCCTCGACATGGGCACCAAGGGGCTTGCGGCGTGAACCCCTGGCTGATCGTCCTGATTGCAGGGCTTCTGGAAACCGGCTGGGCGCTGGGGCTGAAATATTCCGAAGGTTTCACCCGGCCCCTGCCCTCGGCCCTGACGATCATCGGTGCGCTAGCCAGCTTCTGGCTGCTGGCGCTGGCGATGAAATCGCTGCCGGTGGGCACGGCCTATGCGGTCTGGGTCGGCATCGGCGCGGTGGGCACCGCTATACTGGCGGTGATCCTGTTCGGCGAACCGGTCAACCTGATGCGCGCGGCGGGGATCGCGCTGATCCTGGGCGGCATCATCGCGCTGAAATTCGCCTGACGCCGCCTGCGTGACGGCAGATGTCACGCGACACTGCGGCCCCCGCCCGGCATCATGGGCGCGAAAGGGGGCCGGCATGGCAAGACACTCGATCATCGGCGCGGCGCTGACCGCATTTCTGGCCTTGCCGGCCGCCGCCGGCGGCACGCTGGAAGGTCGGCTGGTCACCATGAACACCCTGCTTTACGACGATCCGGCGGCACCCCTGATGGAAAGCCGCGGGCGGACGGTCAAGGTGGGCGCAGGGGTCGAGTTCGGCATGGGCCCCGAGGGCGGCCAGAACGGGTTTGACGTGGTGCCGGTGCAGGTCGAAATCCTGCCCAGCCGCATCGAGATCAGCTATGGCGCCGAAAGCGGGTCATTCTGGCCGGCGCGGTTCAACGGCTATGTGCTGCGCTTTACCACCGATTGCGCGCTGTTCGCCAAGGTCAGCGTTGACCGCGCCGGAACGACGATGGCGCTGGACGACAGCGACATCCGGGTGACCACCGACGCGCTGTTCATCAATGTCGAGGGGCTGCGCTACGGCCCCGACCAGCGGATCGCGCTGGATTTCGAGGTGTCGGACTGCACGTTGAGCTAGGCGGTGCGGGTATCCTGAACGGGAGGGAAAGCTGCGTGGGAACACGCACCCTACAGGGCGGCGCATCGCGGTATCCGGGCGGGAGAAGGCGAGGCATTGCCTCGCCCCCGCGCGACGTTTCGGCCCAAGGCGGTGCGGCACGAGAAACGAAAGGCCGGCGCCTGCCCCGGCGGGGAGAAGCGCCCGCCATGGGCGGGGCGGGCGCTGGCCGGGCCTTTGAGGCCCGACCGGTGAGGCTTGCCGATGTGGGGAAGTGGCTCAGGCGATGGCCTTCGCCATGGAAGCCTGCGTGGTGCGTGTGAACACGCACCCTACGGCGGGGATGGGTCAGACAGCGCGCTGCCCCGCTACCACCAGCCCAGATGCGCGCGGGTGGCGCGTTCGGCGTCATAGGCGGCGCCGTCGATCTCGCCGCGCGTCGCCTCTTCCAGCATCTGCCCGACGCTGGGCAGCCCTTCGGACTGGTCGCCGCCCGTCCACAGGGCCGAGCGTTGCAGGGCGCGGGCGCATTGGGAATAGACCTCGGCCACCCGGATGACGATGACGGTGCGGGGGTTGCGCCCGTCCCGTTCGAACCGCGCGCAAAGGGCTGCGTCGGCGGTCAGCCGGGCCGTGCCGTTGACGCGGACCGATGTGGTCGATCCGGGCACCATGAAATACAGGCTGACCCGCCCGTCGCGCAGGATGTTGCGCAGGCTGTCGATCCGTTCGTTGCCCTTCCAGTCGGGCAGAAGAAGCGTTTCGGCATCTTCGACCGTCACCACCGGCCCGGCATCGCCACGCGGGCTGCCGTCGGTGCCTTCCGGGCCGACGGTGGACAGGATGCAGAACCGCGACCGGTCGATGAAGGCGCGGTAGGCGGGCGTCAGGCCGGAGGTCACCTTGCGCAGCGCCGGCTGGCCCGGTGTGCCGTAATGGGCGTGCAGCGCCTCAAGGTCGGTGATCCAGTCCATCAGCCCGCGCCTCCTGCCTCTGCCGTAAGACTGTCGGATGACGCCTCGATGACGGTTTCGATCTGCGCCATGAACTCGGCCACCGGCAGGCCGGGCGGGATGGCCGGCAGGAACTCGACCACCGCCAGTCCCGGTTTGCGCAGGATGCCGCGCTTGGGCCAGAACAGCCCCACATTGGTGCCCGCCGGCACGCAGGGCTGGCCAAGCTGTTCATAAAGCAGCCCCGTCCCCACCTTGTAGGGCCTCTTGTCGCCCGGCGGCACGCGGGTGCCCTGCGGATAGATGATCAGCTGCCCCGGCAGCGCCGTGCCCTTGGCGACATCGGCCTTCATCCTGGCAATCGCCGCGCCACGCTTGCCGCGGTTCACCGGCACGCAACCGATGCGCAGGGCATACTGGCCAAGGAAGGGCGCGAACATCAGCTCGCGTTTCATGATGAACTTCGGGCGCGGCACGGCGCCGGCGATCAGGATGATATCCAGAAAGCTCTGGTGCTTGGCGGCGATCAGCACCTCATCGGTTGGCACCGGGCCGCGCACCTCGCTGCGCAGGCCGCAGAGCGCGGCAAGGCTGAACCGCACCCAGCGGCAGTACAGGTGAACCGCGCGGAAGGCCCAGTCGCGCGACAGAAGCGCGGGAATGGCAAAGGCCACGGCCAGCACCACCATCGCCAGATACATCTGGACGACGAAGATCAGCGACAGAAGCCAGCGCAGGGCCATCGGCATCAGTTCAACTCCTTCAGCTTGCGGAAGGCCGCGGCGCGGGTCGCGGCAAAGGCCACCAGCCCGGCCACGGGCGGCAGGACCAGAGGCAGAAGCCAGCCCGCGCCCTGAAAGCCAAGCCCCGTCAGAAAGCCGCCCGCCTGATCGGCCGAGGGCAGAACCGCTACCCCGGCCAGCCCCAGCACCGCCCCCGCGCCAGCGCCCGCCAGCGCCCGCAGGGTGAAACGGCGCACGAAGGCGCGGGCGATGTAGCTGTCGCGCGCGCCGACCAGCCGCAGCACGCCGATCACCTGCGCATTCGCGGCCAGCGCAGCATTGGCGGCCAGCGTGATCATCGCCGCCATCGTCAGCCCGATCAGCCCGATCGACAGCCAGCCCAGAAGGCGCAGCCGGTCGGCCGCTACGGCCAGGGGCCGGCGCCAGCGGGTGTGATCGTCCAGCACAGCACCCGGCGCTTCGGCAGCAAGGCGCAGGCGCAGGCCTTCGGAATCGTAGCCCGAGCCGTCTTCGGTGATCTCGATCAGCCGGGGCAGCGGCAGGGCATCGACCGGCAGGTCAGGGCCGAACCACGGCTCCAGCAGGCGGCGCTGTTCGTCGGTGGTCAGCGGGCGGGCGGCGGCGATGCCGGGGGTGGTGGCCAGAAGGTCCAGAACGGCCTGCTCCTGCTGCGCAATCTGTTCAGGCGGGGCGGAAAGGCGCACCGTCGCCGTCCGCTCCAGCGCGCCGGCCCAGCGTTCGGCCAGCCGGCCCGAGGCCATGGCCAAGGCCAGAGCAAAGACGGCAAGGAAGGTCATCGCACCGGCGGTGAAACTGGTCAGCCAGGCCGTGTGACCCGAAGGCGGCACCACGCTGTCGGCGGTCGTCGGGGCGAAAAGGCGCTTCACAGGTCGGCCCCCGCAAGCTGAATGCGCCGCTTGGCAATGCGCAGGACGCGCGCGGCGATCTGGCTTTTGGCCTGCCGGATCAGGTTCAGGTCATGCGTCGCCACCAGCACGGTCTTGCCCATGCGGTTCAATTCAACCAGCAGCGTCAGCAGGCGAAGCGACATTTCCCAGTCCAGGTTGCCGGTGGGCTCATCGGCCAGGATCACGTCGGGCCCCATGATGATGGCACGGGCCAACGCGGCGCGCTGCCGTTCGCCCCCCGAAAGCTGCGGCGGCAGCGAACCTGCCAGCCGGTCCAGCCCCACCCAGGCCAGAAGGTCAGCCAGATCGCGCGGCGCTTCGGGCCGGCCGGCCACCGTCAGCGGCAGCGAGACATTGGCCGACAGCGTCAGATGGTCCAGGAACTGGCAGTCCTGATGCACCACGCCGATCCGCCGCCGGGTCATCGCCACGGCGTCGCGGGTCAGGCTGCGCACCTCGCTGTCAAACAGCGTCACCCGGCCGGAACTTGGCAGAAGCTCGGCGTAGCACAGCTTCAGGAAGGTGGTCTTGCCCGCGCCCGACGGCCCGGTCAGGAAATGGAACGACCCCGGCGCAAGGCGCAAGGTGATGTCGGACAGAAGCTCGCCCCCGCCATAGCTGTAGGCGACATTCTCGAAGGAAATCACCGCGTCCGTCCCTTGCCCCTGCCTGTTCGGCGGCGAGCATCGCGCCAAAACGCGGCAACTGCAATCGCTCCGGCCGGGGCAAATGCCCACAAAGGCTTGGACAAAGCGAACATCGTTGCTACACCATCGACAGTAGGGCGGCGTGATATGCCGCGAGCGGAGCCGATATGCGTCTTGTCTGCCCCAATTGCGATGCGGAATACGAGGTGGATGCCGCGGTGATCCCGGACAACGGGCGCGATGTTCAGTGCTCGAACTGCGGGCATGCGTGGTTTCAGCTTCCCCCCGAGGTCGAGGCCGAGATTGCGGCGGAAGAGGCGCTGTTCACCGCCCCGCCCGCCGCAGATGAAC
>JACZKR010000369.1 GCA_014859945.1 Paracoccaceae bacterium
GGGAGAGGGTGGGGGGCTTTGCCAGAAGGAACCACAGATGCGCCTGACCTGCCCCCTTTGCGGACCCCGCGACCGGCGCGAGTTCTATTACTACGGGTCCGAGGATTACCTGAACCGCCCCGCCCCGGATGCGGCGGTCGAGGCATGGGACGACCACCTGCATCTGCGCGACAACCCCGCCGGGGTGACGCGCGATCTGTGGTATCACGAGACGGGCTGCGCCCAGTGGCTTCTGGTCACCCGCAACACGGTCACGCATGAGGTGCTGGCGACCGAGCTTGTGGCGGCGCGCAAGACGAAGGGGGACGCGGCATGAGGCTTCTGGGCAAGGGCCATGTCGACCGCTCGCGTCCCGTGGGCTTCCGTTTCGACGGCAAGGCCTATCAGGGCTATCACGGCGATACGCTCGCCTCGGCGCTGATGGCGAACGGGGTGCGGCTGGTTGGCCGCAGCTTCAAGTATCACCGCCCGCGCGGGGTGCTGACCGCCGGTTCCGAAGAGCCGAACGCGCTGGTCGAGGTGGTGGGCACAAAGAACCAGACCCCGAACGTCCGCGCCACGGTGCAGGAACTGTTCGAGGGGCTGAATGCCCAAAGCCAGAACCGTTTCCCCTCGCTGGCCTTTGACGTGCTGGGGGTGAACGACCTTCTGGCGCCCTTCTTCAGCGCGGGCTTCTACTACAAGACCTTCATGTGGCCGCGCGCCTTCTGGGAAAAGCTCTATGAACCCGCCATCCGCCGGGCGGCGGGTCTGGGGCGGCTGTCGGGCAAGCATGATGAGGGGCATTACGAAAAGGCCTATGCCTTCTGCGACCTTCTTGTGATCGGCGCGGGGCCGGCCGGCCTTGCGGCGGCGCTGACGGCGGCGCGGGCCGGTGCCGATGTGATCCTGGCCGAGGAAGACCGCGAACTGGGCGGCCGCCTTCTGGCCGATGAGCCGGAGCTGGACGGCGCCCCGGCGCGCGACTGGATCGCCGCGGTCGAGGCGGAGCTGCGCGGCCTGCCCAACGTGCGGATCATGACGCGCACCACCGTGACCGGCGCCTATGACGGCGGCACCTTCGGCGCGCTGGAACGGGTGGGCCTGCACCTGCCGGCCCGGGCCGACCTGCCGCGCGAATGTTTCTGGCGCATCTCGGCCGGACGGGCGGTGCTGTGTTCCGGCGCGCTGGAACGCCCTGTCGCCTTCCCGATGAACGACCGGCCCGGCATCATGATGGCGGGGGCGGTGCGCGCCTATCTGAACCGCTGGGGCGTGGCCCCGGGCAAGCGCGTGACGGTCTTCGCCAACAACGAGGCCGCCCGGGCGACCGCGCGGCAGTTGATGGCGGCGGGCGTCGAGGTGGCGGCGATCCTTGACAGCCGCGCCGATGCCAGCGCGGTCGAGGATTGCCCGGTCTATCTGGGCGCCCGGGTGACCGATACCACCGGCCGGCTGGGCCTGCGCCAGATCTCGGGCAGCCATGCCGGCGGCGAATTCCGGCTGGAAACCGACTGCCTTGCCATGTCGGGCGGCTGGAACCCCACGCTGCACCTGACCTGCCACATGAACGGCCGCCCGCGCTGGCGCGAGGATATCGCGGCCTTCGTGCCGTCCGAAGGTGCGGTGCCCGGGCTGATGACGGCGGGCGCGGTGAACGGCGCCTTTGCCACCCATGAATGCCTTGCCGAAGGACAGGCCGCCGCCGCCGCCGCGCTGCGCGTTCTGGGCTGGACCGTGCCCGAAGTGGCCCTGCCGCGGGCCGAGGGTGCGCCCTACGCCGCGCAGCCGCTGTGGCTGGTGGAGGGGAAGGGCCGGGCCTGGCTGGACTTTGCCAATGACGTCACCTCGAAGGATGTGAAGCTGGCCGCGCAGGAAGGCTTCACCTCGGTCGAGCATATGAAGCGCTACACGACGCAGGGCATGGCGCCCGATCAGGGCAAGAACTCGAACGTCGCGGCGCTGGCGGTGCTGGCCGATGCCACGGGGCGGGGCATTCCCGAAACCGGCACCACCACCTTCCGCCCGCCCTATACCCCGGTGTCCATCGCCGCACTGGGCGCGGGCGGGCGCGGCGCCGGTTTCGCGCCGCAGCGCTACACCACCTCGGACAAGGCCAGCCGCGACCGCGGCGCGCCGATGATCGAGGCGGGGTTGTGGTATCGCCCCAGCTACTTCCCGAAGCCGCGCGAAAAGACCTGGCGCGAGGCCTGCGACCGCGAGGTGCGCATGGTCCGCGCGGCGGTGGGGGTCAGCGATGTCTCGACCCTTGGCAAGATCGACATTCAGGGGCGCGACGCGGCGCGCTTTCTTGATCTGGTCTATACCAACACCTTCAGCACCCTGCCGGTGGGCCGCGTGCGCTATGGGCTGATGCTGCGCGAGGATGGGTTCGTCATGGATGACGGCACCACCGCGCGTCTGGGCGAACACCATTTCCTGATGACCACCACCACGGCGGCCGCCGGTCAGGTGATGCGGCATCTGGATTTCGTGCATCAGACGCACTGCGCCGACTGGGATCTTCGGATGATCTCGGTCACCGAATCCTGGGCGCAGTTTGCCGTCGCGGGGCCGAAGGCGCGGGCGCTTCTGAACGCCGTTCTCGATCAGCCTGTTGCGGATTTCCCGTTCATGTCCTGCGGCCCGGCTCTGGTCGGCGGCGTGGCGGCGCGACTGTTCCGCATCTCGTTCTCGGGCGAAGAGGGCTATGAAATCGCCGTGCCCACCCGCTATGGCGAAAGCCTGTTCCGCGATCTGGTCGCCAAGGCCGAGACGATGGGCGGCGGCCCCTACGGGATGGAGGCGCTGAACGTCCTGCGGATCGAGAAGGGCTTCATCACCCACGCCGAGATTCACGGGCGGACCACCGCCTTCGACATCGGCATGGAAAAGATGGTCAGCCCGAAGAAGGACTGCATCGGCAAGGCGATGGCGGCCCGGCCCGGCCTTGTCGGCCCCGAACGGCAGCAACTGGTCGGCCTGCGCGTCGCGGGTGAGATGAAGCTGTGCGGCGGGGCGCATCTGTTTACCCCGGGCGCCGCGGTGGGCCGCGAAAGCTCGGAAGGCTACATCACCTCGTGCTGCTGGTCGCCCACACTGGGCGAAAGCCTTGCGCTGGCCTTCCTGAAGAACGGCCGCGCCCGGCATGGCGACCTGATCCGCATCGTCGATCACCTGCGTGAGATCGACCTTGTGGCCGAAGTCTGCGATCCGGTGTTCCACGATCCGGCAGGGGAGAAGCTGCGTGCCTGAACTGATCGCCAAAGCCCCTCTCGAGGGCCGCAAACCCGCCACCTTCGGCGCCACCACCCTTGCCGCGGTTGATCCCGGCCTGGTGACCTCGGTCGCGCTGTTCCCGGGGCAGGAAAAGGCCGCCGCCAAGGCGCTGAAACCGCTGGGCCTTTCATTCCCCGGCCCCAATGCCTCCAGCGTCAGGGGCGAGGTGCGGCTGGTGTGGACCGGGCGCGATCAGGCCTTCCTGATCGGGGCCGAGGCACCCGATCTGGCCGGCATCGCCGCCGTGACCGACCAGTCGGGCGGCTGGGCCACGCTGACCCTGACCGGCCCCGATGCCGCCGCCGCCCTGATGCGGCTGGTGCCGGTGGACCTGCGCCCGGCGGCCTTTCCGGTGGGCCGGGCGATCCGCGCGCCGATGGGCCACCTGCAGGCCGTGGTGATGCGCACGGCGGATGAGGTCTTTGCCGTGATGGTCTTCCGCTCGATGGCCCGCACCGCCTGGCATGAGATCGAGGTGGCGCTGCGGTCGCTGGCCGCGCGCGCCGCGCTGTGACGCTGACCAACGCCGATACCGCCGAACTGATCGCGCTGCGGCGCGATCTGCACCGCTTCCCCGATGTCTCACGCGATGAAGGCGCGACGGCGGCCCGCATTCTGGCGGCGCTTGGCCCGCTGGCGCCCGACAGCGTGGTGACGGGGCTGGGC
>JACZKR010000370.1 GCA_014859945.1 Paracoccaceae bacterium
GGCCTGCGCGGCGGTCGAGCATGAGGCGGTGGCGGCCTGGTGTGACGCCGCGCTGCCGGTCGATGCCGAGGGCCGGGTGACGGTGGCCGATCCGGCCCGCAGCGCCCTGCAGGTCGCCAATTCTGAAACCGGCGTGCTGCAGGACCTGCCCGAAGGGCTGGCGGTTTCCGACCTGACGCAGGGCTTCGGCAAGCTGCCTTTGGCCTTCAACTGGCTGGGCTGCGACATGGGGCTGATCTCGGCCCACAAGCTGGGCGGGCCGAAGGGCGTGGGGGCGCTGGTCCTGCGGCGGGGGCTGGATGTCACGGCGCGGCTGCGCGGCGGCGGGCAAGAGATGGGCCGGCGTGCCGGGACCGAGAACCTGATCGGCATCGCGGGCTTTGCCGCCGCCGCCGAAGCGGCTGCGCGCGATCTGGCCGACGGGGTCTGGGAGCGGGTGGCCGAGATTAGAAATATTCTAGATTCAGCATTGTCGGCCGAAGGAATCGGGACTATTTCGGTCGGGAAATCGGCGCGGCGGCTGCCCAACACGCTGAACCTGATCGCGCCCGGCTGGAAGGGCGAAACCCAGGTGATGGCGATGGACCTTCAGGGCTTCGCCATCTCGGCCGGCTCGGCCTGTTCGTCGGGCAAGGTGCGGGCCAGCCGGGTGCTGAAGGCCATGGGCCATTCCGATGAGCGGGCGGCAGAGGCCATCCGCATTTCGGTCGGCCCGGCGACGACCGAGGAAGAGGTTCTGCGCTTTGCCGGCGTCTGGGCCCGGGAATACCGCCGCATCCGTTCGCGCGCGGCATGAAGTTCGGGGCAAAAGCCCCTGAGAAGGAAAGGAAAAGCCATGGCTGCCCTTGAAACCGAAGTCCGCGATGGCGTCGATCGTGAGACGATCGAGACCGTGCAGGCCATGGCCGGCAAGTACAAGTACGGCTGGGAAACCGAGATCGAGATGGAGTTCGCCCCCAAGGGGCTGAACGAGGATATCGTCCGCCTGATCAGCCAGAAGAACGGCGAGCCGCAGTGGATGCTGGACTGGCGTCTGGCCGCCTATCGCCGCTGGGTGCAGATGGAAGAACCCCGCTGGGCGATGCTGAGCTACCCCGAGATCGACTATCAGGACCAGTATTACTACGCCAAACCCAAAAGCATGTCGGTCAAGCCCAAAAGCCTTGACGAGGTGGACCCCAAGCTGCTGGCCACCTACGAAAAGCTGGGCATCCCCCTGAAGGAACAGGCGCTTCTGGCCGGCGTCGAGGCGCCCGAGGGCGAGCGCAAGGTGGCGGTGGATGCGGTCTTCGATTCGGTTTCGGTCGGCACCACCTTCAAGGAAGAGCTGAAGAAGGCCGGCGTCATCTTCTGCCCGATTTCCGAGGCGATCCGCGATTACCCGGAACTGGTGCAGAAGTATCTCGGCTCGGTCGTGCCGCAGTCGGACAACTTCTTTGCCACGCTGAATTCGGCGGTCTTTTCGGACGGCAGTTTCGTCTATGTGCCGCCGGGCACGCGCTGCCCGATGGAGCTTTCGACCTATTTCCGCATCAACGCCGAAAACACCGGCCAGTTTGAACGCACGCTGATCATCTGCGACAAGGGCGCCTATGTGTCCTATCTGGAAGGCTGCACGGCGCCGAAGCGCGACACCCATCAGCTGCATGCCGCTGTGGTGGAAATCGTCATTCTGGAAGATGCCGAGGTGAAATATTCCACCGTCCAGAACTGGTATCCGGGCGATGAAAACGGCAAGGGCGGCATCTACAACTTTGTCACCAAGCGCGCCGATTGCCGGGGCGACCGGGCCAAGGTGATGTGGACGCAGGTCGAAACCGGCAGCGCGATCACCTGGAAATACCCGTCCTGCATCCTGCGCGGCAATGACAGCCAGGGTGAGTTCTACTCCATTGCCATCGCCAACAACGCCCAGCAGGCCGACACCGGCACCAAGATGGTGCATCTGGGCAAGCGGACGAAATCGCGCATCGTGTCCAAAGGCATCAGCGCGGGCCGGGCACAGAACACCTACCGCGGTCTGGTCAGCATGCACCCCAAGGCCACCGACAGCCGCAATTACACCCAATGCGACAGCCTTCTGATCGGCGACAAATGCGGGGCGCACACGGTTCCCTATATCGAGGTGAAGAACAACTCGTCCCGGGTGGAACATGAGGCGACGACCAGTAAGGTCGATGACGATCAGCTGTTCTACTGCCGCTCGCGCGGGATGGATGAGGAAGAGGCGGTCGCGCTGGTGGTGAACGGCTTCTGCCGCGAGGTGCTGCAGGCCCTGCCGATGGAATTCGCCATGGAGGCGCAAAGCCTTGTGGCGATCAGCCTTGAAGGGTCGGTCGGCTGAGTCCGGCCCCCGAAACCGGGAGAGCATCATGATCGTCACCACCACCCCCTCGATCGAAGGCCGGTCGATCACCGGCTATCTGGGCATTGTCACGGGTGAGGCCATTCTGGGCGCGAACATCTTCCGCGACCTGTTTGCCGGCATCCGCGATATCGTCGGCGGCCGCTCGGCGGCTTATGAAGAGGAACTGGGCAAGGCGCGGCGCACCGCGCTGGCCGAGATGCAGCAGACAGCGGCGGCCCTTGGCGCCGATGCCGTGGTGGGCGTGGATCTGGATTACGAGGTCATCAACAACATGCTGATGGTTTCGGCCTCGGGCACGGCGGTGCGCCTTGGCTGATGATGCATCCCCCGGCGGGCTGAAGCGCCCCGAACTGACCCTGCCCGAAGCCGAAGCGGCGGCGCTGCGCGCGGCTTATGCCGAGGCGCGGGTGATCCTGGAATACGGATCCGGCGGATCGACGGCGGTGGCGGCGGAACTGCCGGGCAAGACCATCTTCTCGGTCGAAAGCGACAAGTCCTGGGCCAAGGGCATGCAGGCGTGGTTCGCCGCCAATCCGCCGGCCTCGGCCCCGGTGATCCACCATGGCGACATCGGCCAGACCAAGGCCTGGGGCCATCCGAAGTCGCTGAAAAGCCACCGCAAATGGCCGGGCTATGCGCTTTCGGTCTGGGACCGGCCCGATTTCGTGGCCCCCGATACCGTTCTGATCGACGGGCGCTTTCGCAGCGCCTGTTTCATGACCGTGCTTCTGAAGACGAAGGCCCCGGTCACCGTGCTGTGGGACGATTACATCGGCCGCCCGCGCTATGCCCGCGTGGAAAGCCTTGTGAAGCCCGTGGCCACCTATGGCCGGATGGTGCGTTTCGACGTGGTGCCGATGGCGCTGCCGCCCGAAGCGCTGGGAATCCTGGCCGACAGCTTTCAGGACCCGCTCTAGGCGCGGTCCACCGGATTGAATGAGGATATGATGCTGGAAATCAACAATCTGCACGTCAAGCTTGAGGAAGAGGACAAGGTCATCCTCCGCGGGGTCGATCTGAAGATCGGGCCGGGCGAAGTGCATGCGATCATGGGGCCGAACGGCTCGGGCAAATCCACCCTGTCCTATGTCCTGTCGGGCCGCGACGGCTATGAGGTGACGGAAGGTTCCGCGACGCTGGAAGGCGCCGAACTGCTGGAGATGGAGCCGGAAGAACGTGCGGCCGCGGGCCTGTTCCTGGCCTTCCAGTATCCGGTGGAAATTCCGGGCGTCGGCAACATGACCTTCCTGCGCACCGCGCTGAACGCGCAGCGCAAGGCGCGCGGCGAAGATGAACTCTCGGCCGGTGATTTCCTGAAACTGGTGCGCGAAAAGGCCAAAACGCTGAAGATCGACGCCGACATGCTGAAGCGCCCGGTCAACGTGGGCTTCTCGGGCGGGGAAAAGAAGCGCAACGAAATCCTGCAGATGGCGGTGCTGGAACCGCGCATGTGCATTCTGGACGAAACCGACTCGGGTCTGGACGTGGACGCGATGAAGCTGGTTGCAGATGGCGTGAACGCCCTGCGCGATGCCGGGCGGTCTTTCCTGGTCATCACGCATTATCAACGGCTTCTGGACCATATCAAACCCGATGTGGTGCATATCATGGCCGCCGGCCGCATCGTGAAGACCGGCGGGCCGGATCTGGCGCTTGAGGTGGAAAACAACGGTTACGCCGACATTCTGGCCGAGGTGCAGTGATGGCTTTGCCGCAGGCGAAACAGGACGCGCTGGCGGCGCGGATTGCCGGGCTGACGCTGCCGCAGGGCGGCTGGCTGGGCGCCGCGCGGGCCGAGGCGCTGGCG
>JACZKR010000371.1 GCA_014859945.1 Paracoccaceae bacterium
CCACTATGCCGGGCTGCTGGGGCGGCGGGTGACCGGCATCACCCTGCGCGACACCCGGTCGCGCTGGGGGTCCTGCACGGCGGCGGGGCGGCTGATGTTTTCCTGGCGGCTGATCATGGCGCCGCCTGCGGTGCTGGATTATGTCGCCGCGCATGAGGCCGCCCATCTGGTCGAGATGAACCATTCGCCGGCCTATTGGGCGGTGGTGGGGCGCATCTTTCCGGGCTGGCAGGCGCAGCGCGGCTGGCTGCGCCGCCATGGCCCGGGCCTGCATGCCCTGCGCTTCGACGGGGTTGACCCGCCGGGCCCCCGCTGATTGGCTGGCCCCATGTCGCTGAAACCCCGCATCGCCGACCCCAACGCCGCCGCGCATGAGCGGGTCTATCGCACGCTGCGCCAGCAGGTCCTGCACGGCGAACTGGCGCCCGGCCAGTCGCTGACGTTGCGCGGCGTGGCGGGGCAGTTTGGCGTCTCGATGACCCCCGCGCGTGAGGCCGTGCGCCGCCTTGCCGCCGAGGGGGCGCTGACGATTTCCTCTTCGGGCCGGATCAGCACCCCGGAACTGACGCCCGAGCGGATCGAGGAACTGGCCGCCGTCCGCGCGCTGCTCGAGCCCGAGATGGCGGCCCGCGCCCTGCCGCGCGTGCATTTCGCCCTGATCGACCGGCTGGCCACCATCAACACCGCCAATGCCGATGCGGTGATGAATCAGGATGCGGTGGCCTATGTCCGCACCAACCTTGAATTTCACCGCACGCTGTACCTGCGCGCCCAGACCCCGGCGATGCTGGCGATGATCGAGACGGTCTGGCTGCAGCTTGGCCCGACGATGCGCGCGCTTTACCAGAAAATCCGCCGGCGCGAACTGCCGCAGCACCACCGGCTGATCCTGGCCGCGCTGAAGGCCGGTGACGAACCGGGGCTGCGGCTGGCGGTGCGGACCGACGTGACCCAGGGGCTGCGGCATCTGATTGCCTGAGGCGAAGGTCTTGACAGGGCGGCCGCTGCGGCCGCTTTCTAGCCCCGGAACTCAGGAGATCACCATGCCCGGCCTTGCCGCCCGTCTTCACCGCTGGATCAGCGCCCGCCCCGCCCGTACCGGGGCGGCGGACGCGGTGACGCGGCGCGATCTGGCCGGGCTTCTGGCGGCGGGGGGCGTTCTGGCCGCAAGTCCGGCGGCGGCCTTGGCACCGGACGGATTTGCAGCACTCGGCTGGAAGGAACGCGACACGCTTCTGCGCGGGCTGGCCGGGGTTTCGGCCGCCGGCGATGCCGGGCTGTCCGCACGCGCCGCGGCGCTGGTTGCCGGGATCGGCGCCACCATGCCCGAGGCGCCCTATCTGCATGCGCTGTATCAGCGCTACCCCGCCTTGCCTGCGGGGCAGGGCACGCGCCGTCCCGCCGTCTCCGCCGATCTGGCGCTGATCGAACAGGCGGTCGAAGCCGCGCAGGCCCTGCGCATCGGCTACACCGACCTGCAGGATCGCGAAACCGAGCGCGAGATCTGGCCCTTGGCGCTGGTCTATCCGGCGCATGGCATCTTCGTGCTGGCCTGGTGCCGCAAGCGCGAAGCGTACCGCAGGTTCTTTGCCCATTCGGTTCGCTGGGCCGCGCCGGCGGGCACCGGCTTCACCGTGCAGCGGCTGGCGCTGCTGCAAGGACTTGTCGCCGATGAAGCCGGCAGGCTAGCGGGGGTGTCCGCCTGACCAGACGGCCTAAGGCCCCGAATTTTCGGCGAAAATTCGGGGTTCCGCAGGGGGTCAGGCGTGAATCGCGCCGTCGCCGCAGGCCAGTGCCGCTTCGCGCACCGCCTCGCTGTAGGTCGGATGGGCGTGGCAGGTCAGCGCCAGGTCCTGCGCGCTGGCGCCGAATTCCATGGCCACGCAGACCTCATGGATCAGGTCGCCCGCGCCCGGGCCGATGATGTGGCAACCCAGAATGCGGTCGGTTTCCTTGTCGGCCAGCAGCTTGACGAAGCCCTCGGCCTGAAACACCGCCTTGGCCCGCGCGTTGCCCATGAAGGGGAACTTGCCGGTCTTGTAGGCGCGGCCTTCCTCTTTCAGCTGCTCTTCGGTCTTGCCGACGCTGGCCACTTCGGGCGTGGTGTAGATGACGCCGGGGATCACGTCATAGTTCACATGACCATGTTTGCCGGCGATCACTTCGGCCACCGCCATGCCCTCATCCTCGGCCTTGTGGGCCAGCATCGGGCCGGGAACCGCATCGCCGATGGCATAGATACCCTTGATATTGGTCGAGAAATGCGCGTCCACCTTGATCTGGCCGCGCGGCAGCATCTCAACCCCCAAGGCCTCAAGCCCCAGACCGGCGGTATAGGGGCGGCGGCCGGTGGCGACCAGAACGACCTCGGCGTCAAGGCTGGCCTCCGCGTCGTTCTTGCGCAGCTTGTAGGTGACTTTCGCCCCCTTCTTGCCGGTTTCCACCTTCTGCACCGCTGCGCCCAGCACGAATTTCAGCCCCTGCTTGGCCAGGATGCGCTGGAAGCTTTTCGCCACTTCGGCGTCCATGCCGGGGGTGATGGCATCGAGATATTCGACCACCGTCACCTCGGCGCCCAGACGGGCATAGACCGATCCCATCTCAAGCCCGATCACCCCGGCGCCGATCACCGCCATGGTTTTCGGGATCGACCCCAGCGCCAAGGCGCCGGTCGAGGTGACGACGATCTTTTCGTCCACCGTCACGCCGGGCAGGCTGGACGGCTCGGAACCCGTTGCAATGATGATGTTTTTCGCGCTGTGGACCTCGTCCCCCACCTTCACCTGACCGGCGGCGGGAATGCTGCCCCAGCCCTTCAGCCAGGTGACCTTGTTCTTCTTGAACAGGAACTCGATCCCTTTGGTGTTGCCGTTCACCACATCCTGCTTGTAATCCTGCATCTTGGCCCAATCCACCTTGGGCGACGGGCCGATCAGGCCCATTTTCGCAAAGTTTTCATGGGTTTCGTGCAGGTGGTGCGTGGCGTTCAGAAGCGCCTTCGAGGGGATGCAGCCGACGTTCAGGCAGGTGCCGCCCAAGGTCTCGCGCCCCTCGACGCAGGCGGTTTTCAGGCCAAGCTGCGCGGCACGGATCGCGGCCACATAGCCGCCCGGGCCGCCGCCGATCACGATCACGTCGAATTCTGCCATGGTCTTGTTCCTTCAGAAAATATCGGTCTTCTTTGCGTCTTCTTTCCGTCTTCCTTTGATAGAGACGGCGGGTGTCAGATCAGGGCCGAGATCAGCAGCGCCAGCGTCGCCGCCAGCCCCACCCCCCAGATGGCCGAGCGCCAGGGCACCCAGCCGAAAGCATAGGCCGGAACGTAAAGCAGGCGGGCCGCCACATAGACCCAGGCCGCGGCCTGCGTCACACTGTCGGACTGGCCCGAGAGCGCCACCACCAGCACGGCCGGGGCGAACATCACCAGCCCCTCGAACCCGTTCGTCACCGTGCGCAACAGCCGGCCCAGCAGGGGAGAGACCTTGGGCATCTGCCCGTCGCGCGGCCCGGTGGTCACCCGGTGGCCCAGCTCACGGTTGGCCACCGCCGCCATCAGCGCCAGCGTGAGGGCCTGAAGAAGGACGGCCGCGGTGAGGGCGGTGAGTTCGGGGGTCATGGGTTCAGTCTTTCTGGGGCGTCAGGGGCGGCACCCCTCCCCCTTGTGG
>JACZKR010000372.1 GCA_014859945.1 Paracoccaceae bacterium
GCCCGGGTGATGCCGGTGCGCCCGCGCCGCGTGACCTCGGGCGCCACAGCGGCCGGTGCCGCCAGCGCCATGGCCCATGACGACACCGAAGACGACCTGATCGAGGCCGAGGATGAAGCGCTGGCGCAGGACGACGACGGCGACAGTGATGGCGGCAACATCTTTGCCGACGGCGAAAGCTTTGCCGATTTCGCCGACCGTCTGGGCGCCACCCGCCTGCCCGACCTGATCGAGGCCGCGGCGGTCTATTGCGCCACGGTGCTGAACCGCCCCGAATTCTCGCGCCCCCTGATCCTGCGCCAGATTGCCGGGCTGCCCGGCGGCGCCGGCGCCTCGCGCGAAGACTCGCTGCGCAGCTTTGGCAAGCTGATGCGGGCGGGCCGGATTTCCAAGGTGCGCGCGGGTCATTTCGCCGTCACCGACGCCTCGCCCTATCTGGCCGAGGCACGCCGCATCGCGGGCTGAGCGCTGCCACGCCAGAGCCCCCGAAGGGCGGACCGGATCAGCTCCGGTCCGCCCTTTCGCTTTCGGGGCGCTTGTCGTCGGGGTCGGGCTGGCCGATGCCGCGGAAGATGCCGCGGAAGGGCAGAATCCACACCAGCCCCAGCCCGACATAGATCAGGAATTCCGCCCAGAGCGGCGGGCGGTCCAGCCAGTTGACCAGCGTGACCGAAGCCACGATCCAGACCGGCATCCCGATCAGCAGGATCAAAAGGGCCAGCCGCTTGCGGGCTTTGTAGCCAAGCGCCATCGCCGGATCAGTCGGCGAAGGGGTCGGTGACAAGGATGGTGTCGTCACGCTCGGGGCTGGTGGACAGCAGGGCCACGGGGCACTGGATCAGCTCTTCGATGCGGCGGACGTACTTGATCGCGGCGCCCGGCAGATCGGCCCAGCTGCGCGCGCCGGCGGTCGATTCCTGCCAGCCTTCCATCTCTTCAT
Organism: Paracoccaceae bacterium; assembly: GCA_014859945.1. Taxonomy (GTDB): domain Bacteria; phylum Pseudomonadota; class Alphaproteobacteria; order Rhodobacterales; family Rhodobacteraceae; genus Fuscibacter. The sequence continues at coordinate 941 of JACZKR010000372.1, forward strand.
AGACCGGCGTGACGCGGGCCTGCAGATTGGCGGCGGTGGGCAGGTAATCCAGCTTTTCGCCGTCGAGCATGTAGCCGGTGCAGATCTTCAGCGTCTCGAACCCGTCCAGCACGTCCAGCTTGGTCAGCGCGATGCCCGACACGCCCGAGGTGGCGCAGGTCTGGCGCACCAGAACCGCATCGAACCAGCCGCAGCGGCGCTTGCGGCCGGTGACGGTGCCGAACTCATGCCCGCGGGTGCCCAGGCGTTCGCCGTCGGCATCGAAAAGCTCGGTCGGGAACGGGCCCTCGCCGACGCGGGTGGTATAGGCCTTGACGATGCCCAGCACGAAATCGACCGCGGTCGGGCCAAGCCCGGTGCCTGTCGCGGCCATGCCGGCCAGGGTGTTCGACGAGGTCACATAGGGATAGGTGCCGAAATCGACATCCAGCAGGCTGCCCTGCGCGCCTTCGAACAGGATGCGCTTGCCGGCGCGGCGCGCCTCGGTCAGCACTTTCCAGACCGGCTTGGCATAGGGCAGCACCTTGGGCGCCACCTCCATCAGCTGCGCCTTCAGGGCGGCGGCATCGACAGGCTCCAGCCCCAGCCCCGCCCGCAGCGCGTTGTGATGGGTCAGAAGCCGTCCGATCCGCAGGTCAAGCGTGGCTTCGTCGGCCAGATCGGCCACGCGGACAGTGCGCCGGCCCACCTTGTCTTCGTAGGCCGGGCCGATGCCGCGGCCGGTGGTGCCGATCTTGGCCACCGCGTTCTGACTTTCGCGGGCGCGGTCCAGTTCACCATGCACCGGCAGGATCAGGGGGGTATTCTCGGCGATCATCAGATTCTCGGGGGTGATGGTCACGCCCTGCCCCGACAGCTTCTCGATTTCCGACAGCAGCGCCCAGGGGTCCAGCACCACGCCGTTGCCGATGACGCTGAGCTTGCCGCCGCGCACGATGCCCGAGGGCAGAAGCGACAGCTTGAACACCTTGCCGTCGATGACCAGCGTGTGGCCGGCGTTGTGACCGCCCTGGAACCGCGCGATCACATCGGCGCGCTCGCTGAGCCAGTCGACGATCTTGCCTTTGCCCTCGTCGCCCCATTGGGCGCCCACGACAACCACGTTGGCCATGCATCCGGTCCTTCTGCGGGAAAACCGCGCACCCTATAGCGGCCCAGCGCGCGGGGGGGAACTGCAAAATCGTTGCGCGGGTGGCGGGCGCAGCGATCGGGGGCCAGCCCCCGAACCCCCGGAGTATTTTGAAAGGTGCAAATGGCAGGGGGCCGCAGGGCGACGGGCGGGTGCAAGAGGCTTGCACCCCGCCGCCCTTCCGCCTAGATAGGCGCGTCACCTGCCGGGAAGCCCCATGGAAAACGTCGTCCTCATCATCCACCTTGTTCTTGCGCTGCTCCTGATCGGGGTCGTGCTGCTGCAGCGGTCGGAAGGCGGCGGCCTGGGCATGGGGTCGGGCGGGGGCGTGGTGTCGAACCGCGGCGCGGCGACGGCGCTGGCGAAACTGACCTGGATTTTCGCGGCCTGCTTCATCGCCACCTCGCTGACGCTGACCATCCTGGCGGCGCGCGAGGCGGGCACCGGATCGGTTGCCGACCAGATCGGCGTTCCGGCCGCGCCCGAAGCCGAGGCCCCGGCCCTGCCAGGCGGCGACCTTCTGCCGCCGGCCAGCACCGATGCGCCGGCCGCACCGCCCGCCGCCGAGAACTGACCACCATCCTTTGACGTAGCGCCACATCCGGCCGCTTTATCTTGCGGTCGGGTTGCGCATTGCCGGAAGGCAGGCTATAGCTTGACTCCCGTGGTGCTGCGATTCCGTTGCCTGCAATTCGCGACCGAACTGAACTACGGGGGACCCCATGGCGCGCTATATCTTCATCACCGGCGGGGTGGTGTCTTCGCTGGGCAAGGGGCTGGCCTCGGCCGCTCTTGGCGCGCTGTTGCAGGCCCGCGGCTATACCGTGCGGCTGCGCAAGCTGGACCCCTATCTGAACGTCGATCCGGGCACGATGAGCCCGTTTGAACATGGCGAGGTCTTCGTCACCGATGACGGGGCCGAGACCGATCTGGACCTTGGCCATTACGAACGCTTCACCGGGGTTCACGCCCGCCAGACCGACAGCATTTCCTCGGGCCGGATCTACTCCAATGTGCTGGAGAAGGAACGCCGCGGCGACTATCTGGGCAAGACCATTCAGGTGATCCCCCACGTCACCAATGAAATCAAGGACTTCCTTCGCATCGGCGAAGATGAGGTGGATTTCATGCTGTGCGAGATCGGCGGCACGGTGGGCGACATCGAAGGCCTGCCGTTCTTCGAGGCGATCCGCCAGTTCATCCACGAACGCCCGCGCGGCCAGTCGATCCTGATGCACCTGACGCTGCTGCCGTATCTGGCGGCCAGTGGTGAGCTGAAGACCAAGCCCACCCAGCACAGCGTCAAGGAGCTGCAGTCGATCGGCCTTGCCCCCGATGTGCTGGTCTGCCGCAGCGAACATCCGATCCCCGACCGCGAGCGCGAAAAGATCGCCCTCTTCTGCAACGTGCGCAAAGAGGCGGTGATCCCGGCCTATGACCTGAAGACGATCTACGAGGCGCCCCTGGCCTATCACCGGGCGGGGCTGGATCAGGCGGTGCTGGATGCCTTCGGCATCTCGCCCGCGCCCAAGCCCAACCTGGCGCGCTGGGAAGACGTGATGGACCGTCTGACCCATGCCGAGGGCGAGGTGAAGGTGGCCATCGTCGGCAAATACACCCAGCTGGAAGACGCCTACAAATCCATCGCCGAGGCGCTGACCCATGGCGGCATGGCCAACCGCACCCGCGTGCGCGCCGAATGGATCGACGCCGAGATCTTCGAGCGGGAAGACCCCGCGCCCTATCTGGAAAACTTCCACGCCATCCTTGTCCCCGGCGGCTTTGGCGAGCGGGGGACGGAAGGCAAGATCAAGGCCGCCACCTTTGCCCGGGAAAAGAAGGTGCCCTATCTGGGCATCTGCCTTGGCATGCAGATGGCCGTCATCGAAAGCGCCCGCAATCTGGTGGGGCTGAAGAATGCCGGGTCTGAAGAGTTCGATCACGAGAAGGGCGAAAAGCGCTTTACCCCCGTGGTCTATCACCTGAAGGAATGGGTGCAGGGCAACCACACCGTGCGCCGCAAGGCCGATGACGCCAAGGGCGGCACGATGCGGCTGGGCGCCTATACGGCGAACCTCAAGGACGGCTCGAAAGTGGCGGCGGTCTATGGCGCCACCGTGATCGAGGAACGCCACCGCCACCGCTATGAAGTGGACATCCAGTACCGCAAGCAGCTGGAAGACTGCGGGCTGATCTTCTCGGGCATGAGCCCCGACGGCCGCCTGCCGGAAATCGTCGAGGTCAAGGACCACCCCTGGTTCATCGGCGTGCAGTTCCACCCCGAGCTGAAATCCAAACCCTTCGCCCCCCATCCCCTGTTCGCCGATTTCGTTCGGGCGGCGATGGAGGGGGAACGGTTGGTGTGATGGGCGGTGAACCGCTTAGGGTCAGGACCCATTGATCATCCGTTCTGGGCGTGATTCAGCCTCCGCAAGGAGACTGAGCAATGAGCCAGCTTCTCTGGCTGACCGACGCGCAGATAGCTCGGCTTCAGCCCTTTTTGCCCAAGAACCATGGCAGGCCGCGCGTCGATGACCGGCGTGGGCTGAGCGGGATAATCTTCATCAATCGCAATGGCTTGCGCTGGCGCGATGCGCCGAGGGAATATGGTCCGCCCAAGACCCTTTGCAATCGCCGGAAGCGGTGGAGCGACAAGGGGGACCCGGGGACAAGAGGGGGCGCCTGATCGGGCGCACGAAGGGCGGCAAGCCCATCAAGCATGACAAGCGCCGCTACAAACGCCGCAAACGGATCGAGATCATGTTCGGGCGGCTCAAGGACTGGCGGCGCGTCGCAACACGCTACGACAGATGCCCGAAGGTCTTCCTCTCCGCCGTCGCCCTCGCCGCAACCGTCATGTTCTGGCTATGATGCAGGAACGAGTCCTGACCCTAAGAGAACATCGAAAAAGGACCTATTCGAAGACAGCAGATCAATATCGGAATGCGATGTCCTAATAGACTACCAGCGTATCTTCTTACACATCCAAGCCCCTGATTCATCAGGGCGCCTCAATGCATTTTCCAGACCTACAAAGGAGCGCCGGGGGCATCAACGGTACGCCCGTCCAGTCTTCGATTCCCTCATTCTCTTCAAGGTGCACAATGTTCGAGCTCCAATGATATAGGCCAGTCCTTTTTCTAAAGTAGACATAGTAGTCTCTACTTCCAAAGATCACGATAACGGAATCGCAGCAGCCAGGAGATGGGAAGTTCGGTCGCAAGAATATGGTCGAGCCGCAAGAGTAAGTCCTTATGTTAGTTTGACTTGAGTTCACAACTTGGGCGAAATATTCGTTGGCAACCAGATCAATTCCTTCAATAGCCTTAAAGTAAAGCTCCTTGGATACCTCTTGGACAGCAGAAACTTGGGATTCTGGCTCGGCATCTAAGTAGAAACATTCGGGAAGTACGTTTCCGTCTACCACAACCTCCGCAAAGACTTCGACGCCATTGACACTGACGGCGAAAAAAACATGGATCGAGGCAAGGAGCCTAAGTGCTGCGGACTTCATTTGATCCCCGTTTAGAATTAGCAAGCGTAGGGTACGTGATCTCACGCACCACTCCACGCGGTTTGTGACAGGTGCGTGCCGGCACGCACCCTGCCACCTGCCCCCCGGGGCTCCGCCTACCCTGTGATCTGCAGCGCCACCTCGCCCGACCAGGGCTCGGTCACGCCGCGCCCGCCGCCGAGGTCTTCGAGGATCGGCCGCAGCCTGTCGAGGTTGGCGATCATCGCGGCCCGCGCGCCCGACATGGCGGCCGGCGTCTGCCATTCTCCCACGATGATGAAACTGCGCTCGCCCGAGCGGACCAGCGAAAAGCGGATCATGCCGTCAATCGGCGGCATGTCGCGGTGGATGCGGACGAACTCCTCTTCCTGCCCCGGCTTCACCCGCATGTGGACAACGTTCATGGCTGTCATGGCTCCCCCTCCCCCGAGATATGTCCCTGACCGGCTGGGGGGATCATAGCAGAAAACGCGGCCCCGGTCGCGGGAAAGCAAAACCCCCGGGCCTTGCGGCGCCGGGGGCTTTTCGTCGGTCGGATGCGGCGGGAAACGCCCCTGCCGTCAGTCCTTGGCGCGTTCCACATAGCTGTCGTCATCGGTGTTGATGACAATGCGGGTGCCCGGCCCGATATGCGGCGGCACCATCACGCGCAGGCCGTTCGAGGTCATCGCCGGCTTGTAGCTGGACGAGGCGGTCTGCCCCTTCACCACCGGCTCGGTCTCGGTGATTTCGACGGTGATCTTCTGCGGCACTTCGATGGCGATCGGAACGCCTTCGAAGGTCTTCAGGTAGCAGCGCATGCCTTCCTGAAGATAGGGCTTGTTGCCGCCCATCACGTCTTCGGTCACCACGACCTGTTCATAGGTCTCGGGCTCCATGAAGTGGAAGCCTTCGCCGTCTTCGTAAAGGTAGTCGTATTCGCGTTCGTCCACCGTGGCCTTTTCAACCATCTCGGTCGTGCGCCAGCGTTCCGACACCTTCACCCCGTCCGAGATGCGGCGCATGTCGACGCTGGTCGTGGGCGTGCCCTTGCCGGGGTGGAAGTTCGAGGCGGTGAGAACGACATAGAGCCTGCCGTCCATATCGACGACATTGCCCTTGCGGAGGCTGGAGGCGATGACTTTCACGGGGTCGGTTCCTTGTGATCCTGCGTGACCCGTCCTATGGGACACGGCGATTGGATGCGCGCCTAACGCATCTTGGCCCGGATTTCCAGCCGAAAGGCGCAATGATGACCGAGACCCCCTGGTGGACCCCTTCGCGCCACGCCGACCGGCGGCCCCTGCTGCTGGCGCGCAACCGGATACAGGCGGCGATCCGCGGCTGGCTGGCGGCGCGCGGCTTTACCGAGGTCGATCCGGCGGCACTGGCCATCAGCCCGGGGAACGAGGCGCATCTGCATGCTTTCGGAACCGATGCCATCGGCAATGACGGCGCGGCGCGGCGGATGTATCTGCATACCTCGCCCGAGTTCGCGATGAAGAAGCTTCTGGCGGCGGGCGAGACACGGATTGCCGCCTTCGCCCATGTCTGGCGCAACCGGGAAAGGGGACCGCTGCACAGTCCCGAATTCACCATGCTGGAATGGTATCGGGTGGCCGAGGATTATGCGGTCCTGATGGAGGACACCATGGCCTTCCTGCGGCTGGCGGCCGAGGCGGCGGGCACGCCCCTGCTGCGCTTCCGCGACCGGACCTGCGATCCTTTCGCCGAGCCCCAGCGGATTTCGGTGGCCGAAGGTTTCGCCCGCCACGCCGGCATCGACCTTCTGGCCACCATCGGCGCCGACGGCACGCCTGACCGCGACGCGCTGGCGGTGCAGGTCACCGCCGCCGGCATCACCGTGCGCCACGGCGATACCTGGTCGGACCTCTTGTCGCGCGTGCTGGTCGAACGGGTCGAGCCGCATCTGGGCCTTGGCCGCGTCACCGTGCTGGACCGCTATCCGGCGGCCGAGGCGGCGCTGGCCCGCCCCGCGCCCGACGACGCCCGGGTGGCGGAACGGTTTGAGGTCTATGCCTGCGGGGTGGAACTGGCCAACGGCTTTGGCGAGCTGACCAACCCCGCCGAACAGCGCCGCCGCTTTCAGGCGGAAATGGCTGAAAAGCAACGGCTTTACGGCGAAAGCTACCCGATCGACGAGGATTTTCTTGCCGCCCTCGCCCATATGCCGCCCGCCAGCGGCATCGCCCTTGGATTTGACCGGCTGGTGATGCTGGCCACGGCGGCGCCAAGGATCGACGCGGTGATCTGGGCTCCGGTGCCGTAAGGCGCGGTGCGTTCTTACACGCACCATCCACCCGCCACGAACCGCACCCAACGCCGTTGCCCCGCCCACGAAACCCCGCTAGGGCTGGGCCATGCTGTCCTATCAACACGCCTATCACGCCGGAAACCTTGCCGATGTCCAGAAGCACGCGCTGCTGGCATGGATGCTGGATTACCTGACGCAAAAGGACAAACCGCTCAGCTATATCGAAACCCACGCCGGGCGGGGCCTTTACGATCTGGCGGGCGAAGCCGCGCTGAAGACCGGTGAGGCGGCGGCGGGCGTGGCGCTGGCGCTGCCGCATTTCCCCCCCGCCCATCCCTGGCGCCAGATCGTTGAGGCGACGCGCGCGCGCCACGGCGCCACGGCCTATCCCGGCTCCCCCCTTGTCGCGGCGATGAGCCTGCGGGAAGGCGATGTGATGCATCTGGCCGAGCTGCACCCGCAGGAACATGCCGCGCTTGTGGCGAACCTCGGCGATTGGGGCGCCCATATTCAGAAGCGTGACGGTCTGGAACTGGCGCTGGCCGTCACGCCCCCCACCCCGCGCCGCGGCCTGATGCTGATCGACCCGGCCTATGAGGTGAAGGACGATTACGACAGCATCCCCCGCGTGATGGCGCAGGTCGCGCGCAAGTGGAACGTCGGTATCCTGGCGCTGTGGTATCCCTTGCTCACCTCGGGCGCCCACGGGCCGATGCTGAAAACCCTTTCCGCCCAGTTCCCCGATGCCTTCCGGCAGGAGCTGCGCTTCCCCCCGGCGCGCGACGGCCACCGGATGACCGGCACCGGCATGTTCATCGTTAATCCCCCCTGGGGAATCGCCGATGAGGCCCGCCGGCTGGCCGCGCTTTTCGCCGCCGTGGCGGCAGGCGGCACCCCAGGGGGCGCTGCCCCCTGACCCCCGGGATATTTTGAGAGAGAGGATGAACCGGCCCCTTTCATCCTCTCTCCTCAAATATCCTCGGGGGGAGGCCGCAGGCCGTGGGGGGCAGACAGCCCCCCGGCGACGGGGCGGCGAGGCGGTGCCGTCACGGCTGCGTGCGGTGCCTTCCCTTCGGCAAGGGCCGCGCCTATCCTCGGATCATGTTCGGTGATCTCCTGCGCCAGCTTCTGGCCCCCGCCCCCGCCCGCCTGCCCGAGCCGGATGCCCGGCTGGCCTTGGCTGCCCTTCTGGTGCGCGTCGCGCGGTCGGACGGGCTATATGCCGCCGAAGAGGTGGAACGGATCGAGCGCATCCTGACGCAGCGCCACGGGCTGAGCCCGTTCGAGGCGGCGCGGCTGCGCAGCGACGCCGAAACGCTGGAGGGCGAGGCGCCCGATACGGTGCGCTTTACCCGCGCGCTGAAGGCGGCCGTGCCGCTGGAGGAACGGACGGCGCTTCTGCAGGCGCTTTGGGCCGTGGCACTGGCCGATGGCAGCCGCGACGCGGGCGAGGATCAGCAGTTGCGGCTGCTGACCAATCTTCTGGGCCTGACCGATGTCGAATCGGGGCTGGCCCGGGCGCGGGCGGCAAAGGAATGACCGCCTCGCTGGGCATGTATGACCGGGCCGAGACGGCACCGGCGAATGACCGGCTGTGGGCCGCCATCCGTGACGGGCTGCGGGGGCGCGGGGTTGCCGCGCCTGATGCGCTGACGCGCGGAGAGGCGGCCTATTGGCCGGCCTGGGAAGACCCCGCGCTGGTCCTGTCGCAGACCTGCGGCTTTCCCTATCGTGCGCGGCTGCATGGCCGGGTCACGCTGATCGGTACGCCCGATTACGCGGTCGAAGGCTGCGCCCCCGGCCTCTACCGGTCGGTCTTCGTGGCGCGGGCCGATGATGCGCGCAGCCGGATTGAGGATTTCGACGGCACGGCGCTGGCCTATAACGAGGCGCTGTCGCAATCGGGCTGGGCCGCGCCGCAGAACCATGCCGCCGCCCATGGCCTGCGCTTTCCCGCCGGCTTGCAGACCGGGGGGCACCGCGCCTCGGCGCTGGCGGTGGCCGGGGGGCGGGCCGATCTGGCGGCGCTGGATGCCGTGACATGGCGGCTTCTGTCGCGGTGGGAGGATTTTGCGGGCCGGCTGAAAGTGGTGGGCCAGACCGATCCGACGCCGGGCCTGCCCTTCATCGCCGGGCCGGGCGCCGATGCCGCGGCGACCTTCGATGCCGTGGACGAAGCCATTGCCGGGCTGTCCGACGCCGACCGTGATGCCACGGGCCTGCGCGGCCTGATCCGAATCGCGCCCGAAGCCTATCTGGCGGTGCCCACTCCGCCGGCGCCTTAGGCAAAGCGGCAGGTGGTTCCGGCCGTTTCGGCAGCATCTGCCGCAACGGCGGTCACAATGCCCGTTGCAAAGCGGCGATTTCTGCGCCCTATTTGATCACAACATTCCCCGGACTCGAGCCCCAGGCCCCAAGTGACCGCCAGTTCCGACACGCCCGTCATCGAAATCCGCGACCTGCACAAGAGCTATGGCCCGCTCGAGGTGCTGAAAGGCGTCGATCTGGTCGCCCCGCGCGGCCATGTCGTCTCGCTGATCGGCTCATCGGGGTCGGGCAAATCGACGCTGCTGCGCTGCTGCAACCTTCTGGAAGACAGCCAGCAGGGCGAGGTGATCTTTGAAGGCGAGGCGGTCCACTGGAAGGGCCAGGGCCTGCACCGCCACCCCGCCGACCGGACGCAGGTCACGCGCATCCGCACCAACCTGTCGATGGTGTTCCAGCAGTTCAACCTGTGGTCCCACCTGACCATCCTGCAGAACGTGATGGAGGCGCCGGTGACGGTGCTGAAGCGCGATCCGAAAGAGGTCGAGGAAAAGGCGCGGATGTATCTGGCCAAGGTGGGCATCGCCGACAAGGCCGATGCCTGGCCCGCCATGCTTTCGGGCGGCCAGCAGCAGCGCGCCGCCATCGCCCGCGCCCTGTGCATGGAGCCGCGGGCGCTGCTGTTCGACGAACCGACCAGCGCCCTTGACCCCGAGCTTGAGCAGGAAGTGGTCCGCGTCATCAAGGCGCTGGCCGATGAGGGGCGCACCATGCTTCTTGTCACCCATGACATGAAACTGGCGGCCGACTGTTCCGACCATGTGATCTTCCTTCATCAGGGGCGGATCGAGGAACAGGGGCCGCCGTCCGAGCTTTTCGGCAACCCGAAAACCGAGCGGCTGCGGGGCTTCCTATCCGCCACCGCCGCATAATCACCAAACGACCAACCGACAGGGGTAAATCATGAAAAAACTGCTTCTTGCCACCGCGCTGACCGGCCTTGCCGGAGCTGCCTTTGCTCAGGATGTCGTGCGTCTGGGCACCGAGGGCGCCTACCCTCCCTACAACTTCGTCAACGATGCCGGGGAAGTCGCCGGTTTCGAACGCGAGATGGGGGATGAGCTGTGCAAGCGCGCCGGCCTGACCTGCGAATGGGTGACGAACGAGTGGGACTCGATCATCCCCAACCTGCAGTCGGGCAACTATGACGTGATCATCGCCGGCATGTCGATCACCGACGAGCGCGAGGAAGTCATCGACTTCAGCCAGGGCTACCTGCCGCCGACCGTCTCGGCCTATCTGGCCGCCTCGGCCGATGCCGACATCAAGGGCGGCGTGGTTGCGGCCCAGACCTCGACCATTCAGGCCGGCTATATCGCGGAATCGGGTGCGACGCTGGTCGAATACGCGACGCCCGAGGAAACCGTGGCGGCCGTGAAGAACGGCGAGGCCGTGGCCGTCTTTGCCGACAAGGACTATCTGGCGCCGATCGCGGCGGAATCGGGCGGCGCGCTGGTGCTGCTGGATGCCGACGTCGCCCTTGGCGGCGGCGTGGGCCTGGGCTTCCGCGACAGCGACGACGACCTGCGCGGCAAGTTCGATGCCGCGATCAAGTCGATGAAATGCGACGGCACGCTGGATGCGATGATCGTCAAGCCCGAGTATTTCGGCCCGACCGCCGTGGTCTGGGGCGATGCCGGCAAGGAAGGCTGCTAAGCACCTTCGCGGCGGGGCCCGGCGCCGGGCCCCGCCCCTTTCCTTCCGACCGCCTGCCCCGGGGGGCCGATGTTTACCTTCTGCGCCGATCCCAAGTCGATCGAGGGCCTTCAATGGCTCGGCTGCTACCTGACCTCGGGCAAGCACCTCGATTTCTACATGTCCTTCCTGACGGTGCTGGCGCTTCTGGCGATCACGGCGCCCTCGGCGCTGCTGTTCGGCTTTGGCGGGGCCACCGCGGCGCGGTCGCATTTCCTGCCGCTGCGGCTTTTCGGCAAGATCTACATCGCCATGGTGCGCGGTGTGCCGGACATCATCTTTTTCCTGTTCTTCGTCATCGCGCTGGATCAGATGATCGAATACGTCAAGTTCCTGGCGGTCTGCCCGCCCGGCACGCCTTCGCCCTGGCAGGGGCTGGAGTTCCGGGTCTGCCCCGAGGCCAAGGTGCCACTGTCGGCCTCTTCCGCCGGCTGGCATGACGCTTACGGCTTCCTTCTGGCGGTGATCACCTTTGCCATCGTCTTCGGCGCCTTCGCGGCCAACGTGCTTTACGGCGCGATGCAGGCGGTGCCGCACGCCCAGCTGGAAACCGCCGAGGCCTATGGGATGAGCCACGGCCAGGTCTTCCGCCGGGTGCTTATTCCGCAGATGTGGGTCTATGCCCTGCCCGGCCTGTCGAACCTGTGGATGATCCTGATCAAGGCCACGCCGCTCTTGTTCCTGCTGGGGGTTGAAGACATCGTCTATTACGCGCGCGAGCTGGGCGGGCTGAAGACGCAGGCCTATGAATATCCGCATGGCGACTGGCGGCTTTATTACTTCCTGTTCCTGATGGTCTTCTACCTGTGCATGACGCGGGTATCGGAAATCGGCCTTGGCCGGCTGGCGCGGCGGCTGTCGCGCGGGCAGGCAACAGCGGCGGGCGAAGCCCTGCGGAGGGCGGCGGCATGACCTGCTGGGAAACCATTCAGGCCTATGGCCTGCGCTCGCTGGGGATCGGCGAAAAGCTTTTGCCGCGCAAGGATTTCACCCTGTGCCAGGAGTTCACGCTGATCGGGTCGGGCCTGATCTGGAACATCTATTTCGGGGTTCTGGCGCTGTCGGCGGGGTTCTTCCTTGCCAATGCGCTGGCGCTGGCCAAAGCCTCGCGCAGCCCCTGGACGCGCAAGCCGGCCGAGTGGTTCATCTTTGTCTTCCGCGGCTCGCCGCTGTTCATCCAGTTCTTCCTCGCCTATGAGGCGCTGGTGATGCTGCCGCGCGCCGGGATCGACGTCTTCGGCATCACCATCGCCACCGCCTGGACCACCAAGGCCTGGGCCGGCGCGCTGTTCGTGCTGTTCCTGAACACCGCCGCCTATTCGGCCGAGATCTTCTATGGCGCGCTGCGGTCCATCCCCAAGGGCGACCTTGAGGCGGCCGAGGCCTATGGCCTGTCGGGGTGGAGCAAGTTCATCCGCATCGAATGGCCGACCATGCTGCGGCTGGCCTGGCCCGCCTACACCAATGAGGCGATCTTCCTGTTCCACGCCACGACGCTGGTGTTCTTTTCGGGCTTCCCCGCCTTCGCGCAGATGGGCGACGCGCTTTATTACGCCAACTATTTCGCCGACAAGACCTTCAACCCCTTCATCCCCTATCCGATCGTCGGCTTCTACTTCATCCTGCTGACGCTTCTCCTGACCTGGATCTTCGGGCTGGTGAACCGGCGGCTCAACCGGCACCTGCCGCAGAACCTGCGCGCAAGAATCCGCTTGCGTCCGCAGCTGGTGCGATAGTAGGCTGAATTTGATCAAATTGCGGGGCCACCGCCCTGCTGATCGCAACAGGGAAAGGATCAAGGGCATGATCCGTAACCTGCCTGCCGGGCCATGGGGGCCTGGCGCGGGCGGTTCGTGCCCGGTTCTGCAATGACAATGATGAAAGACTGGCTGAGAAAGCACCCCGACGTCCGCACGATCCGCGTTGCGGCGGCGGACCTCAACGGACAGGCCCGCGGCAAGCGCGTGCCCACCCGCTTTGCCGAGAACGTGGTGAAGAACGGCACCCGCTTCCCCTTCTCGGTGCTGAACCTCGACATCTGGGGCGAAGACATCGACGAAAGCCCGCTGGTGTTTGAACAGGGCGATCAGGACGGCGTGCTGAAACCCACCGAACGCGGCTTCATGCCGATGCCCTGGCTTGAGGCGCCGACCGCGCTTCTGCCGATCTGGATGTTCCGCGAAAACGGCCAGCCCTACGAAGGCGACCCCCGCCACGCGCTGAACGCCGTGGTCCAGCGCTACAAGGCGCGCGGGCTGACCCCGGTCGTGGCGATGGAGCTTGAGTTCTTCCTGATCGACGATTCGGGCAAGACGCTGCAGGTGCCGCCCAGCCCGCGCTCGGGCAAGCGGCGCAAGGCGGCCGAGGCGCTGTCGATCCGGGCGCTCGACGCCTTCGACACCTTCTTCACCGACCTTTACGACGCCTGCGAGGCGATGGACATTCCGGCCGACACCACCACCTCGGAAACCGGGCTTGGCCAGTTCGAGGTGAACCTGATGCATTGCGACGACGCGCTGCGCGCCGCCGACGATGCCTGGCTTTTCAAGATGCTGGTCAAGGGGCTGGCCCGCCGCCACGGCTTTGCCGCCAGCTTCATGGCGAAACCCTACCCGGAATATTCCGGCTCGGGCCTGCACACGCATTTTTCGGTGATCGACGACCGCGGCGACAATGTCTTCGATTCCGGCGGGCCCAAGGGCACGGCCATGCTGCGGCAGGCGGTGGCGGGCTGCCTGAATGCGATGCACGATTCGGCGCTGATCTTTGCCCCCCACCAGAACAGCTACGAACGGCTGGTGCCGGGCAAGCACGCCCCCACCGCCATCGCCTGGGGCTATGAAAACCGCACCACCGCCATCCGCATTCCCGCCGGCAACCCCGCCGCGCGGCGGATCGAGCATCGGGTGGCGGGCGGCGACGTGAACCCCTACCTGATGCTGGCCGCCATCCTTGGCGCAGCACTTGACGGCATCGAGAATGAGATGGACCCCCCGGCCCCGATCAGCGGCAATGCCTATGCGGTCGAAGACCTGCCGCAGATCCCCGAGAGCTGGGAAGAAGCCATCGAGTCGCTGGAACACAGCACCATCGTGCCGCGCTTCCTCAGCCCCGAACTGATCCGCAACCTGATCCTGACCAAGCGGCAGGAACTGCATTACATCGGCGAGTTGTCGGAACAGGAACGGATCGAGCTGTATCTCGACACGGTCTGACCGGGCGACGGGCGGGTTCAGGCCCGCCCTTCCCCCATCCTCTCTCCACAAATATCCCGGGGGTCCGGGGGCTGGCCCCCGGTCCGCCGCCGGCCCCGGGGGCCGCCCTCAGTGCATCGCCTTGCGGATGCGCCGGACCATCAGCCAGACCGCCAGCACCACCAGCGGCGTCAGCCCGGCCTTGGCGTATTTCTCGTCCAGCCCCATCCCGGCCGCCAGAGGCGCGATCAGGTAATAGGCCAGACTCACGGCGTAATAGCTGATGGCCACCACCGACAGCCCTTCCACCGTGTGCTGCAGCCGCAGGGCCAGATCGGCCCGCCGGTCCATGCTTTCCAGAAGCCGCTGGTTCTGCGCGCTGCGTTCCACATCGACCCGCGTCCGCAGCAGTTCCGCCGCCCGTTCCGCCCGCTCGGCCATCTGGCGCAGCCGGCTTTCGGTCGATTTCACCGTGCGGATCGCCGGGTCATAGCGGCGCATCATGAACTCGCCGAACAGCTGCCGCCCGCCGATCCGGGTTTCACGCAGCGCCGCGATGCGCTGGGTCACGATGGCCTCATAGGCCCCCGTGGCACCAAAGCGGAAGGAATGCTGCACGGCCAGACTTTCGAGTTCGGCCGAGATCGCCAGAAGCTCATGCAGCGCCACTTCGGTCGGGCGGTCGCCGGCATCCAGCGTGCTGACCAGCGCCGACAGCCGCGGGTCCAGCGCGTTCAGCCGGTCGGTCAGGCTGCGCGCCCGCATCAGCCCCAGCATCGACATGGCGCGGTAGGTTTCAATCTCGCACAGCCGCTGCACAATCCGCCCGATCCGCCCGCGCGAGGTGCCGGGCTGCACGAAGACGGCAAAGCGCATGTGGCCGGCCGGATCGATGCGGAAATCGCCGGCGACAACCGCCGCCCCGTCCACCACCCGCGCCGCCGTCAGGCTTTCGGGCACGAACCATTCATCCAGCCGCGCCTGCATCGCCGCCTCATCCTCGGGCATCATCTCGACCCGGATCAGAAGCGAGGTCAGGCATTTCCCCGGCGCCTGCGCCAGCCAGTCCCCGCCGAAGACCTCGGCTTCGACCGGGTCGAAGGCGCGGGCGGGCAGGCCCGGCGTGAAGGCGGAATAGGTCACGAATTCGGTGTGGCTTTCCCATTTCAGCTCCGACCGCCCGATGGGCCCCGAATAATGCGTGGCGCCGGGCTGCGGATGGGGGCCGCCGTGCCGGTCGATCAGCCCGATCAGATGCGCCCGGTCGGCGCCCCGGTCGCGGTTGTGGGCGTCGGTCGGTTCCTTGATCGCCACATAGGCGGCGGTGCAGGGCGCGCTCAGCGCCGGGAAAGGCCGCGCATGCAGTTCATTGACCAAGGCATAGCGCAGCGGGTGATCGGGGATCGTTGACATGATCGTCCTTGGCGGTGGGCTTTTCAGCCGCCTAGCCCGAATTTTCCCGCAAATCCATGGCTTTGTGGGCATGCCGTGGCATACCTGCCCGGTGGTGCAGCGCCGCCGCGCCCGCCCGCCCGGCCTGCCCGGAAAAAAGGCCCCGGGGATACCGGGGCCTTTCGTTGCGTTCGGGGCTGTGGCCGCCCGACTTAGTCGATCATCGGCAGAAGCTGGTCGATCGACTTCTTGGCGTCGCCATAGAACATCCGGGTGTTCTCTTTGTAGAACAGCGGGTTCTCGATGCCGGAATAGCCGGTGCCCTGCCCGCGCTTCGACACGAAGACCTGCTTGGCCTTCCAGCATTCCAGAACCGGCATGCCGGCGATGGGGCTGTTGGGGTCTTCCTGCGCGGCCGGGTTCACGATGTCGTTCGAGCCGATGACGATGGCCACATCCGTCTCCGGGAAGTCCTCGTTGATCTCGTCCATTTCCAGAACGATGTCGTAGGGCACCTTCGCCTCGGCCAGAAGCACGTTCATGTGGCCGGGCAGACGGCCCGCGACCGGGTGGATGGCGAAGCGCACGTTCTTGCCCTTGGCCCGCAGCTTGCGCGTCAGCTCGCTGACCGACTGCTGCGCCTGCGCCACCGCCATACCGTAGCCCGGGATGATGATGACCGAATCCGCGTCGTTCAGCGCCGCCGCCACGCCTTCGGCATCAATCGCCACCTGTTCGCCCGTCACTTCCATCGCCGGGCCCGTGGTGCCGCCGAAGCCGCCCAGGATCACGCTGATGAAGCTGCGGTTCATCGCCTTGCACATGATGTAGCTCAGGATCGCGCCCGAAGACCCCACCAGCGCGCCGACCACGATCAGAAGGTCGTTCGACAGCGAAAAGCCGATCGCCGCCGCCGCCCAGCCGGAATAGCTGTTCAGCATCGAGACCACGACGGGCATGTCGGCCCCGCCGATCCCCATGATCAGGTGATAGCCGATGAAGAAGGCCGCCAGCGTCATGCCGGCCAGCGCCAGGGTCGAGCCCGATTGCAGGTAGACCGCCAGCAGCACCACCGAAATCAGCGCCGCAGCAGCGTTCAGCACATGGCCGCCCGGCAGCTTCTTGGCCTTGCCGTCAACGCGGCCCGCCAGCTTGCCAAAGGCGATGACCGAACCGGTGAAGGTGACGGCCCCGATGAACACGCCCAGGAAGGTTTCAACCCGCAGGATCGTCACTTCCACGCCGGTCTTGTGCGCGACAACGGCGGCAAAGCCGGTCAGCGCGGCCTTCGCCGCCTCATCCAGCCCGGCGATGCGCACCAGTTCGATATGGGTGTTGAAGCCGATGAACACCGCCGCAAGGCCGACCAGCGAGTGCATCGCGGCCACAAGCTGCGGCATCTCGGTCATCTGGACACGCTGCGCCACGACCCAGCCGATGGCGCCGCCGACGACGATCATCGCCAGCGAAATCAGCCAGTTGTCGGCACCCGGGCCGTAAAGCGTGGCGGCAACCGCCAGCGCCATGCCGGCGATGCCATACCAGACCGCGCGCTTGGCGCTTTCCTGCCCCGAAAGCCCGCCCAGCGAGAGGATGAAGAGAACCGCCGCAACCACATAGGCAGCCGTGGTGAATCCGTAAGCCATGCCTGCCTCCTTACGACTTCTGGAACATGGCTAGCATGCGACGCGTCACCATGAAGCCACCGAAGATGTTGATGCCGGCCATGAAGACCGACAGCGCCGCCAGAACCACCACCAGCACGCTGCCCGAGCCGATCTGCATCAGCGCGCCCAGAATGATGATCGAGGAAATGGCGTTCGTGACCGCCATCAGCGGCGTATGCAGGCTGTGGCTGACGTTCCAGATCACCTGGAAGCCGACAAAGACCGCCAGCACGAAGACGATGAAATGGCTCATGAAACTGGCCGGAGCGTAAAGGCCTGCCAGAAGCATCAGCGCACCACCCACCGCCAGAAGCGTCACCTGGCTGCGGGTCTGGGCCTTGAAGGCCGCGACTTCCGCCGCGCGCTTTTCCTCGGCCGTCAGTTCGCGGGCCTTTTCCTTGGGCTTCTGCGCCGCGATGGCGGCGATCTTGGGCGGAGGTGGCGGCCAGGTCACGTCGCCGTCCTTCGCCACGGTCGCGCCGCGGATCACGTCATCTTCCATGTTGTGGTCGATCACACCGTCTTTCTTCGGTGTAAGATCGGTCAGCATGTGACGGATATTGTTGGCATAAAGCGTCGAAGCCTGTGCCGCCATCCGGCTGGGGAAATCGGTGTAGCCGACGATGGTCACGCCGTTCGCCGTGACGATCTTCTGGTCGGGCACCGTCAGGTCGCAGTTGCCGCCGCGTTCCGCCGCAAGGTCCACGATGACCGAGCCGGGCTTCATCGCCGCGACCATGTCTTCTAGCCACAGCTTCGGCGCAGGCCGGCCGGGGATCAGCGCCGTGGTGATGACGATGTCCATGTCGGGCGCAAGTTCACGGAACTTCTTCAGCTGGGCTTCGCGGAATTCGGGGGAAGAGGGCGCGGCGTAACCGCCGGTCGCCGCCCCGTCCTGCGCCGCTTCGGCGAAGTCGAGATAGACGAACTCGGCCCCCATCGAGTTGATCTGTTCGGCCACTTCGGGCCGCACGTCGAAGGCATAGGTGATGGCGCCCAGCGACACGCTGGCACCGATGGCGGCAAGCCCCGCCACGCCCGCGCCGACGATCAGCACCTTGGCGGGCGGCACCTTGCCCGCCGCCGTCACCTGACCGGTGAAGAAGCGGGGGAAGTTGTTGGCCGCCTCGATCACCGCGCGGTAGCCCGCAAGGTTCGCCATCGACGACAGCGCGTCCATCTTCTGCGCGCGGCTGATGCGCGGCACCATGTCCATCGCCACCACGGTCGCGCCGCGGGCCTTGACCGCTTCCAGAAGCTCGGGGTTCTGCGCCGGCCAGAAGAACGAGATCAGCGTCTGGCCAGACCGCAGCGCCTGCGCCTCGGCCATCTCGGGGCCGCGCACCTTCACCAGCACATCCGCCGCCGCGATCACCGCAGCCGCATCCGGCAGAACCTCAACCCCCGCCGCCGCATAGGCCGCGTCCGAAAAGCCCGCCTTCGCCCCGGCGCCCGACTGGATCACCGAAACATGCCCCAGCTTCGCCAGCTGCCCCGCAGAATCCGGCGTCAGCGCAACGCGCGTCTCGCCGGGGAAAACCTCTGCCAATGCTCCGATCTTCATGCGTCCTCTTCCCCCTTTGCGGTTCCGCCGCGTCTCAATTGTCGGGTTGTTCCTTCGGGTCAAGCAGCAATTGCCCGGCCCCTGTCAAATCCAGCGTCTGGTTGTGTTGAACCACATGGCGGCCGTGTCGCCGAAGGTTTCGGCCAGACGTTCCTCTTCAGGCCCGATGAAGCGGTCGGTGATCACCCAGACCAGCCCGCCCGCCACCAGAAGGCCCAGGGGCGCGTCCCACCAGAAACTGGCCGCCAGCACCACGAAGACATCGCCCAGATAGATCGGGTTGCGCGAGATGGCGAAGACGCCGCCGGTGATCAGCGCCGAAGGCTGGCCGCGCGGGTTCACCGTGGTGCCACCCCGCCACATCAGCCAGGCGGCCGAACCCATCAGCCACAGGCCCAGGATCAGGCAGGCCAGCCCCAGACCCGGGCCACAGGCGCCAAAGCCGAACAGGAAACCGACCCAGCCCAGAATCCAGACCAGCACGACCGCCGCCAGAGTCCACAGGGGCGGCCAGTCCAGCCATCTGATCAGCGTTTCCTGCATCGCGCTCCCCTCGCTGCGGCGGCATAATGCCCAAGACCCCCGGCGATGCAATCGCTTTCGGGCGATGAACCGTCGCTTTCTGACCCTGAGGCAGGAGCTTAGTTATTTCAAGCTTGAAATTCTTGCGGGATGGCTTATGCCTTGCGGGGCCGGAACGGCCCCCGCCCCCGCCGCAGGAGAGACCATGATCACCGATTTCAGCGAAACCCGCCCGCTTTTCCACCTGCCCGAGGGAATCACCTATCTGGACGGCAACTCGCTGGGGCCGCTGCCTGCCGCTGCCGGTGCCCGGGTGGCCGACACGATCGGCCGCGAATGGGGCGACATGCTGATCACCGCCTGGAACCGCGCCGGCTGGATGGACAAGCCGATGTCGGTCGGCAACCGCATCGCCCGGCTGATCGGGGCGGAGCCGGATTCGGTGGCCATGGGCGACACGCTGTCGATCAAGGTCTATCAGGCGCTGGCCTCGGCTTTGGAGATGAACCCGGGGCGGAAGGTGATCCTGTCGGACAGCGGCAACTTCCCGTCCGACCTGTACATGGCGCAGGGCCTGTGCCGCACTTTGGGTCAGGGGTATGAGCTGCGGGTGGTCGAACCCGAAGCGGTGCTGGACGCGATTGACGACACCATCGCCGTGACCATGATCACCGAGGTCGATTACCGCACCGGCCGCAAGCATGACATGGCGGCGATCACCGCGCGGGCGCATCAGATGGGCGCGCTGACCATCTGGGATCTGGCGCATTCCGCCGGGGCCTTTCCGGTGGAACTGGCGAAATGCGGCGCCGATTTCGCCTGCGGCTGCACCTACAAATACC
>JACZKR010000373.1 GCA_014859945.1 Paracoccaceae bacterium
CGCCGGCCGCGTCACCGGCACGCAGGACCGCACCGGCCTGTGGCGCGCGCAGACGCCGCAGGGGTTCCGCCTGCCGGCGATCCTTGCTGCCCATGCCGCCCATCCGGGCGGGGCGGCCGATGATGTCGAGGTGGCGCGCGCCGCGGGTCTTGACGTGGCCATCGTCGAGGGCGACGAAGACAATATCAAGCTGACATGGCCGGCCGATTTCGCGCGGGCCGCGGCGGTGCTGGAACGGCGGACGAGGGACGGGGCGGCAATGGATGCAAGGCTGGGCAACGGCTATGACGTGCATGCCTTCTGCGAGGGCGATCACGTCTGGCTGTGCGGGGTGAAAGTGCCGCATGGCCGGGGGCTTCTGGGCCATTCCGATGCCGATGTCGGCATGCATGCCCTGACCGATGCGATCTATGGCGCGCTGGCCGAGGGCGATATCGGCCGGCATTTTCCGCCCTCGGACCCGCAGTGGAAGGGCGCGGAAAGCCGCATCTTCCTGGCCCATGCCATCGGGCTGGCCCGTGCGCGCGGCTACCGGCTGGCGAATTGCGATGTGACGCTGGTCTGCGAACGGCCCAAGATCGGCCCCCATGCCGCCGCCATGCAGGAAGCGCTGGCCGAAATCATGGAAGTTGAGCCCCACCGCGTCAGCGTGAAGGCCACCACCTCGGAACGCCTTGGCTTCACCGGGCGGGAAGAGGGCATCGCCGCCACGGCCACCGCCCTTCTGGTGCCGGCATGACGCGGCTTCTGGCGATCTTCTTCGGGGCGGGCCTCCTGCGCCCGGCGCCGGGCACCTGGGGCTCACTGGTGGCGGCGCTTCTCGCCTGGGCGATCTGCCGCTATGCCGGCATCCCGGCGCTGGCGGTGCTGACGGTGCTGGTCACCGGCCTGGGCTTCTGGGCCATCGGGGTTGAGTTGCGCGACCGCCCCGGCGACGACCCGTCGGAATTCGTGATAGATGAGGTGGCGGGCCAGTGGATCGCCATTCTTTTCCCCGCCATCGCCTTCTGGACCCGCGGGTGGGAGGGCTGGCTGCCCTGGCCGGCCATCGTCTTTCCCTTCCTGTTCTTCCGGCTTTTCGACATCTGGAAGCCCTGGCTGGTCGGCCGGGCCGACCGGCGCGGCGATGCGGCGGGCGTGATGCTGGATGACCTCTGGGCCGGGGTCTTTGCCGGTCTGGCCTCGGTCGCCGCGGCCGCGCTTTATCACATTCCCCTTGTGCTGATGGCCCGGCCATGACGCCTGCCGACATCCTTCAGGCCGCCCGCTACTGGGGGCTGACCATCGCCACCGCCGAAAGCTGCACCGGCGGCATGGTGGCGGCGGCGCTGACCGATGTGGCCGGCGCCTCGGATGTGTTCGAGCGCGGCTTCATCACCTATTCCAACCGCGCCAAGCAAGAGATGCTGGGCGTCCGCGCCGCAACGCTGGCCGCTTTCGGTGCGGTGTCGGAAGAGGTCGCGCGGGAAATGGCGGCCGGCGCGCTGGCCCATTCCGGCGCGGGCCTTGCGGTTTCCGTCACCGGCATCGCCGGCCCCGGCGGGTCGGAATTCAAGCCCGAAGGCCGGGTCTGCTTCGGCCTTGCCCGGGCAGGCCAGCCCGTCCGCAGCGAAACGGTGGAATTCGGCGCCCCGGGCCGCGCCAAGGTGCGGCTGGCCGCCCGCGATCATGCGCTGGCCCTGCTGGCGGCGGCGCTGGCCCGCTGACGCCCGGACCTTTTGAAAGGTCCGGACCGGAGCCTTCGAAGGCTCCGGCGCGATGTTTTCAAAAACATCGCTTCCCCGGGTTCAGCCGTACATCGCCTTGGCCCGCGCCTCGAACGCCCGCACGATGCGCTGCATCGCCTCGTTGAAGACCAGCCCGATCACCCCGGCCAGAATCGCGTTGCGGAATTCAAAATCCACCTCGAAGCCCACGTCGCAGCCGCCGTCGGGGCGTTCGGCAAAGCTCCAGACCGATTTCAGGTGGCGGAAGGGGCCGTCGATATATTCGGTCAGGATGCGGCCCTCGGCCGGCAACAGGGTGACGCGGCTGCCGAATTTCTCGCGGAAGACCTTGAACGAGATCACAAGGTCCGCCTCCATCACCTCACCGCCCTCAACCGGCTGGCGTGAGCGGATGCGGGCCGCCGCCGTCCAAGGCAGAAATTCGGGGTAGCGCGCGACATCGGCGACCAGAGCGAACATCTGGTCGGCGCGGTAGGGCAGCGTTCGGGTTTCGGCGTGGCGGGGCATGGCGTTTCCTGCGCCCCCTTTGGCCAAATCCGCCGGGCCGCGCAAGGGGGCGCGGCGCCGCAGGCCCCGCAGATTCCGCTTCCCAATCGGCCCCCGCTGGCGCAAAACCGCCCGGAAGCAGCCGGAGGCCCCGATGTCCCGCCCCTATGTCATCGACCAGATGATCAGCGCCAAATCCATCGCCGCCCGGGTCGAGGCGCTGGCATCCGAGATCACCGCGCATTACCGCGGCACCGACAAGTTGGTGGTGGTGGGGCTGTTGCGCGGCAGTTTCGTCTTCATCGCCGATCTGGTGCGCGAAATCGACCTGCCGGTCGAAGTGGATTTCATGGAAGCCTCAAGCTACGGCGACGCCATGCATTCCAGCCGCGAGGTGCGGATTCTGAAGGACCTGCGCGGTGAGATTGCCGGCCGCGACGTGCTGGTGGTCGAGGATATCGTCGACACCGGCTTTACCCTGCACCATGTGAAGAACCTGCTTCTCAGCCGCGAACCCCGCCGGCTTGAGGTCTGCGCGCTGCTCGACAAGCCTTCGCGCCGCGAGGTGCCGATCCGCGCGACCTGGACGGGTTTCGAGATTCCCGACGAATTCGTCGTGGGTTACGGCATCGACTTCGCGCAGCGCAACCGTAACCTGCCCTATATCGGCAAGGTGCGGTTTACGGGCGAAGACGCCGTGTCATGAACATGAACTGGTTCCTGCGCATGGCGAAATGGGCGCGCCATCCGCCCTCGCCGGCGCGGGTCCGGCTGGTGGCGGCGGTGGTGGCGATCTGCCTTGTCCTGTGGGGGATCGAGCTGATCTGGGGCTGGCCCGAGTGGTTGACCCCCAACCGCCGCATCCGTCCCTGAGGCGGAGGCCGGCGCCGCGCCCCGTAGGGTGCGTGTTCACACGCACCATCCCGGCATCCATGGCGAAGGCCATCGCCTTCGCCACTTCCCGACACCGGCAACCTGACCGGTCGGGGGCCCAAAGCCCCCGGCCAGCGCCCGCCCCGCCCATGGCGGGCGGTGCGAGGCAGTGCCTCGCCTGCTCCCGCCCGATCAACGTAGGGTGCGTGTTCACACCCACCATCCCGGCCTCCAGGGCGAAGGCCATCGCCTTCGCCACTTCCGGACGTTGCAACTCTCACTGGCCGGGCCTCAAAGGCCCGGCCAGCGCCCGACCCGCCCATGGCGGGCGCTTCTCGCCCGCCCGGTCGGGCGCCGGCCTCTCGTATCTCGTGCCGAGCCGTCTCAGGTTGACCCGTCGCCAGCGGGGCGGGGGCGAGGCAGTGCCTCGCCTTGTCCCGCCCGGACAC
>JACZKR010000374.1 GCA_014859945.1 Paracoccaceae bacterium
GGGTGGGGCTCTTGAACGGCTGGCTGATCGCCTATGCCGAGATTCCGGCGATGCTGGCAACGCTGGCCACGGCCATGGTCATCACCGGCGCCTTCCGCTTTGGCCTGATGCAGGGCGAATTCCTGCTGCTGTTGCGCGCGACCGATCCGGCGGTGCGGCTGTTGTCGGCCGATCTTGTGCCGGGGCTGCGGGTGCCGGTGGCGCTGGCGGCGGCGGTGCTTCTGGTGACATGGGCGGTGCTGCGCTTTGCCGTGCCGGGGCGGGTCACCTATGCGATGGGCGACAATTTCGCCGCCGCGCGGCTGTCGGGCCTGCCGGTGCGCACCACGGCGCTGCTGATCTATGTCTTTGCCGCGCTGACCGCGCTGGTCGCGGGGCTGATCTCGGCCGTCGCCAGCGGCACGGTCGATTTCCGCATCGTCACCGGCGGCAGCCTGCTGTTCGAGGTGATCCTGGTCGTGGTTCTGGGCGGCATTCCCCTGCGCGGGGGGCGCGGCGGGGTGCACAACATCCTCGTCGGCCTCGCGCTGGTGGCGGTGCTGCGCAACGGCATGACGCTGATGAACCTGACAACCCAGACGCAGGACATGCTGAAGGGCGTGGTGCTGCTTCTGGCCATCGTCACCGACAACTACCTTAACCCGAGGGATACCGAGACCGACACCGTCGGCGATCTGTGAACCAAGACACAACGGAGGAGGAAAATAAAATGAAAATCAACAAGATGATCCTGGCGCTGGCAACGGGTTCCACCCTGGCGCTGACCGGCGGGGCCCAGGCGCAGAGCGAGGGCAAGAAGGTGATCTTCGTGTCGATCAGCATGGTCATCTCGCTGACCGAAGCCTGGGTCAAGCGGATGCGCGAACATGCCGAAATCGGCGGTTACACGGTGGATGTGAAGGATGCCGCCTTCAATACCGGCGTCATGTCGGAACTTCTGGCCACCGCAATCTCGGAAAAGCCCGACGTGCTGGTCGTCCACAACCCCCAGGGTTCAGCTTCTGGCGCGGCAGATCAAGCAGGCCGAAGCCGAGGGCATCAAGGTGCTGCAGATGAACCTGCAGTCGAACCAGCCCTCTGCCGCCTTCGTCGGGGCCGACTGGGACCGCATCGGGCGTGAGATCGCCGGGGATATCGTCGCCGAATGCGGCGCGGGCAGCGGCAAGTCCGGCAAGGTCGCCATCATCCCCGGCCAGCTGACCGCGGCCGACAGCGTGATCATGAACGAGGCCGCCTTCAAGGTGTTCGAGGCGCATCCCGAGATTCAGGTGGTGTCGAACCAGGCCTCGGACTGGGACCCCGAAAAGGCCCGCCAGATCACCGCCACCGTCCTGCAGCAGCATGCCGACCTTTGCGCGATCTTCGGGCATTGGGACGTGCATACCATGGGCGCCGGCAAGGCGGTGCAGGATGCGGGTCTTGCCGACAGCGTTCTGGTCTATGCCACCGGCGGCGGCGATGACGTGGCCTGCAAGGCGATCGAGGACGGCATCCTTGACCGGGAATGGAGCTATGATGCCGATGGTCAGGGCCGCGACGCCGGCACCATGATCGACCTTCTCCTGCAGGGTGTCGCGGCCCCGGACGGGGCGATGATGATGGTCCCCTCGCCGCTGAAGGTGATCAAGGCGGGCGAAGGCTATTCGGCCGACCTCTGCTTCAAGCTTTGACCCGATGATCGGGGCGGGGCCGCGACGGCCCCGCCTGCCCGCAAGGATGGACCGCCCGTGACCGCCCGGATCGACCTGAACAGCCTGCCCCGCCACCGCGTGCCGCGGCTGGTGCTTTCGCCGCGCCGCATTCTGGCCGACCTGCTGTCGAAGGGCTGGGTCGAAAGCACCGTGCCCTTTCTGGCCTTCATCGCCACGGTCATCGGCATCGTTCTGGCGACCGACGGCTACTTCACCGCCGCGAACCTGCGCAATCTGGCGCTTTATGCCGGTGACGGCGGGCTGGTGATCCTGGCCATGCTGATCGTCGTGGCGGCGGGCGGGCTGGATCTTTCGGTCGGCTCCAGCTTCGCCATGTCGGCCTTCGTCGCGCTTTACGCCTTCCACATCCTGGGCCTGCCGGTGCCTGCCGTCCTGCTGCTCAGCCTGACCAGCGGGCTTGCCGTCGGCATGGTCAACGGCACGCTGGCCGGGCTGATCGTCGGGCTGGCCGGCTTCCTCTTCGCCGCCCGCCAGAACTCGATCGCCGCCGATACCGGCATCGGGATGGCGTTCTTCGTGCTGACCGCCCTTGTCGTCGGCCTGGGCGGCTTTGTCCCGGGGCGGGGGCGATGGTTTCGGTGCTGTTGAGCTTTGCGACCATCT
The DNA here is from genome assembly GCA_014859945.1 of Paracoccaceae bacterium. Classification (GTDB taxonomy): domain Bacteria; phylum Pseudomonadota; class Alphaproteobacteria; order Rhodobacterales; family Rhodobacteraceae; genus Fuscibacter. The sequence goes on from JACZKR010000374.1 coordinate 2,316, forward strand.
ACATGCTGAACAACGTGCTGGTGAATTCGGTCTGGGCGGCGCGGTCCAGCCCGCTGATGGTGATCAGCGCCATCTGCACCGGACCTTCGGCGCGCAGCGCAAGCCGGTCGCGGATCGCCGACAGGGTGGAAAGGTCGGGCGGGTTTATCAGCACCAGATGGCGCAGCAGGGTTGATGAGGCGATCTGCTTTTCGGTCTCGCGCTTTTCGGTCCAGAGCTTGGCGATCGACAGGGCGACGGTGCTGCGTTCCAGATTGCGGATGTCGATGGCATCCAGCGCGCCGCGGTGGCAGATGATCAGGCTTTCGCCCCGCGCCCCGCCGTCGCTGCCCGAATGCAGCGCGATGGCAAGGCAGCGTTCGTCGCCCTGTTCGACGACTTCGGCCGACCGCCCGCTTTGGCGCGACCGCGAGATGGCCGAGAGAAGAAGCACCGGGTCGATCCGCCCGGCGCGCAGATCGGCAGCCAGATGGCCCTGATAGGCGGCGGCGGCGAAATCTTCGCGCAGGGTCTGCGCGGCATCCAGCAGCAGGATCGCGCCGTCGATCTGGTTGGCCATGCGCTGCATGATAACCGGCAGATCGGCGCCGCTGGCCAGAAGCGAGGTCATCTGGTCATGGGTCTGGGCCGAAGCCTCGACCCGCTGGATATGGTCGATCAGCGCGCCGCGCGCCCGTTCGGCCTCGGCCAGCGCGCCGGACAGCAGGGTGAAGGCCTGGGCATTGCGCATGGCGACACCTGCGTGCTGGGCGAAAGAACCCAGCACCGAAATCTCGCGCCCCGAAAGCTTGCGGGCATAGCGGTCGGCGATGAACAGAAGGCCCTGGACCTTGCCTTCGTTCAGGATGGGAAAGCCCGCCAGCGAGACGATCTTTTCGGCGCGGAACGCCTCATCCAGTTCGGGCATGTGGCGAAAGCGCTGGTCGGCCAGATAATCCTGGGTGTCGAAGAAGCTTTTGGTCCGCATGATCAGGCCGACGGCGCCGTATTCGAAATGGCTGCTCATCTCGGCCGTGCCGGGCGACAGATGGCCTTCGGCGGCCACCATGCGGAAGATGCTGTCTTCGGCGTCCAGCATGGTCAGCCAGGTGATATTGGCGGCGACAAGGCTGCGGGCGCGGGCGACGATGGTGCGCAAGAGATCCTGCAGCGACAGCGTGCTGGACAGATCATGCGTGGTTTCGATCAGCAGGTTGAGGCCGCGTTCCGAAAGGCCGGCATCGCGCAGGCTGCGGGCGAGCCTGTCGAGCCGGCGGGTCAGCGGCCCGGCCTCGGCCGCCGGCAGTTGCATCGCGCTGCAGAGCCGGGCGGCCAGCCCCGCGA
>JACZKR010000050.1 GCA_014859945.1 Paracoccaceae bacterium
GCGCTGGACCGGCTGGGCGCGCTGGTGGCCGAAGGTCTGGCGACGGGCCGGCTGGACGGCTTTGGCGCGCGCAGCCTGACCGGGCGGCTGGCCAGCCTTGCCCTGCAGCAGGCGGGGTGTGAGCGTATCGCCACCAGCCCCTTGCCGTTCGTCTATTCGCTGCTGATCTACCGCACGACATATATCTACTGCCTGATCCTGCCGATGGCGCTGATCGGCAGCGCGGGCTGGCTGACGCCGCTGTTCGTCGGGCTGGTCGCCTATGTCTTTCTTGGGTTGGCCGAAGTGACCGAGGAACTGGCCCACCCCTTCGCCCCCACGCTGAACGGCCTGCCGCTGGACGCGATCTGCCGCGCGGCCGAGATCAGCCTTGCCCCCCATCTGGGCGAGGTGCCGCCGCCGCCGCTGCAGCCCGTCCGCTTCTATCTGGGCTGACGGCGCGTCGCATTTGCCCCGGGCGCCGCTAGCCGCTAGCAAGGGATCAGCCGCCGCCGAGGGAACCCCGATGCGCCTTGTGAACCGCACCTATGATGAGCTTGCCGCCGGCGACAGTGCCGAACTGGCGCGGCTGATCACGCCGGACGATCTGTTCGTCTTTGCCGCCTCATCGGGCAATTACAGCCCGCAGCATCTGCCGAACGGCGATCTGGACGGCGACGGCCGGCCGGAACAGGTGGCGCCGGGGATGTTTGTCGCCTCGCTGATCTCGGGGGTTCTGGGCTCGCTTCTGCCGGGGCCGGGGACGCGGCTTTGCCATCAGGTGCTGAACTTTCAGACCATGGCGCAGGCGGGCGATGATCTGGTCTGCCGGGTGACGGTGCGCGAAAAGCGCCCCGCCGGGCGGGTGGTGCTGGATGTGCAGGTCACGCGCAAGGCCGACAGCGCGGTGATCCTGACCGGCGAGGCCGAGGTTGAGGCGCCGCGCAAGAAGTTCGACCGTGACGGGGTCGAGGTGCCGGGCCTTCTGGTGCAGCGCCACCGCCATTTCGAGGCGCTGATCGCCCGCGCCCGGCCGCTCGCGGCGCTGCCGACCGCCGTGGTCTGCCCGGATGACGAAAATTCGCTGGGCGGCGCGCTTCTGGCGATGCGGGAAAGCATCATCACGCCGATCCTGATGGGCAATGCCGCGGCGATCCGCGCGGCGGCTGCGGCCCTTGGCGCCGATCTGTCGGGGATCGAGGTGATCGACGTGGCCGGTGACGATGCCGCCGTGGCCGCAGCCGCCTGCGCGCTGGTGCATCAGGGCCGCGCGGCGGCGGTGATGAAGGGGCATCTGCACACCGACGACCTGCTGCGCCCGATGGTGGACCGCGCGACGGGCCTGCGCATCGGCCGCCGGTTCACCCATGTTTTCGTCATGGACGTGCCGGGCCAGCCCGAGCCGGTGATGGTCACCGATGCCGCCATCAACATCGCCCCCGACCTTCAGACCAAGGTGGACATCTGCCAGAACGCCATCGACCTTGCGCTGTCGCTGGGGATGGAGCCGCGGGTGGGCGTGTTGTCGGCGGTGGAAACCGTGAACCCCGAGATCCAGTCCTCCATCGACGCGGCCCTGCTGTCGAAGATGGCCGAGCGCGGTCAGATCCGGGGCGGCATGGTGGACGGGCCCCTGGCGATGGACAATGCCGTCAGTCTGGCGGCGGCTCGCACCAAGGGGCTGACGGGCGGCGTGGCGGGGCGCGCGAACATTCTGGTCGTGCCGGGGATAGACGCGGGCAACATGCTGGCCAAGCAGCTGACCTTCGTCGCCCATGGCGAAAGCGCGGGGCTGGTTCTGGGCGCGAAGGTGCCGGTGATCCTGAATTCCCGCTCTGACAGCGCGATGTCGCGGCTGGCCTCTTGCGCGGTGGCGGCGCTGCACCACGCGGCTGGCAAGGCGCCCTAGCCGAACCCCCAGATGCGCCGGGCGTTGCCGGCGTAAAGCGCCGCGCGTTCGTGGCTCGACGCGCCTTCGGTCAGCGCCCGCGTCGCCGCGACCCATTCGGCCAGCGAGGATTGCAGGGTGCAGACCGGGCTGTCCGAGCCCCAGACCACCCGGTTCCAGCCGAAACAGCCGATCACATGCTCGACCCACGGCCGCAGGCTGTCCAGCGTCCAGCCGCCGCCGGCATAGGCGGTGATACCCGAGATCTTGGCGTTGACGTTCGGCCGCCGGGCGACCTCGGCAATCGCCGCCGCCCAGCCGTCCCATGCCCCCCCGGCGATGTCGGGCACGCCGCAATGGTCCAGCACCATCACCGTATCGGGCGCCGCATCGGCCAGCGCCGCCGCCAGCGGCAACTGGCGCGCCAGCATGCAGATGTCGAAGGGCAGGCCCGCCGCCCCCAGCCGCCGCAAGTTTTCACGGAACAGCGCGGCTTGCGAGACGTCATCCGGCACCACATGCAGGACGCGGCGGATGCCCCTGACCACGCTGCGGTCCACCCGTTCCAGCCAGCCCGCGAAATCGGGGCTCTCGGGGCGGGCCGCGCTGATCGCGCCGCGCATCAGGCTGCCGGGCCGGGCCATCAGACCGGCGATGAAGCGCGTTTCGGCGTCGATGTCCCCAGGCGCCACATCGACCTCCATATGCAGGACATCGGTGATGCCGACGCGGCGCGCGGTGGCCTCATAATCCTCATAGCTCCAGTCGCGGTTCAGCGCCGGTGCATCGGCCAGCCACGGGTAGGTCAGCCGGCTGCGGTCCACCAGATGCAGATGCGTGTCGAAAAGCATGGCTCCCCCTGAATGGCCAACCGGCCGGCGCGGAAAATCGGTGCCGGCCGGCCCAGTCGAGCTTGACTCGCGCGCAATGTCAAGTTTAGGTATGAAACGACGTTCCGAATATGAAATTCGTATCGGCGTCCGGGCCCTCGGCGGAGGAGGGTTCCGACACCAGGGAGGATGACATGAAAAGAAAAGCGGCCAGCAGCGCGCTGGCACTGATCGCGGGCATGGGTCTGGCGACCGCTGCCCTTGCCGATGGCGAGTTCGCGGGCGTGACCATCGACGCCAAGCTGATCGGCGGCCAGCAATACGAAGCCCTTTACGCCCGCATCCCCGAATGGGAGGCCAAGACCGGCGCGAAGGTGAATATCATCAGCCAGAAGAACCACTTCGAACTGGACAAGGAATACAAGGCCGATATCGCGGCGGGCACGGTGGGCTGGTGCGTCGGCTCGAACCATTCGTCCTTCGCCTCGCAATATCCCAGCCTGTTCACCGACCTGACGCCGCTGGTTCCGGCCGAAACGGTGGCGGGCTTTGTGCCGGCCAACATCGCGGCTGCCACGCTGGACGGCAAGCTGCTGATCCTGCCGCGCGCGCAGTTCGACGTCTCGGCGCTGTATTACCAGAAGTCGCTGTACACCGACCCGGCCAAGGCCGAGGCGTTCAAGGCGAAATACGGCTATGACCTTGCGGTGCCGGAAACCTGGGCGCAGGTGAAGGACCAGTCGGAATTCTTCGCCGCGCCGCCGAACTTCTACGGCACGCAATATGCCGGCAAGGACGAAGCCATCGTCGGCCGCTATTATGAGATGGTCGTGGCGGAAGGCGGCAAGCTTTTCAACGACGATTTCTCGCCCGCCTTCAACTCGGACGAAGGCAAGCGCGCGCTGCAGTGGTTCGTTGATCTTTACAAGGCTGGCGCCGTGCCGCCGGGCACCACGAACTACCTGTGGGATGACCTTGGCAACGGCTTTGCCTCGGGCACCATCGCGCTGAACCTGGACTGGCCGGGCTGGTCGGGCTTCTTCAACGATCCGGCCGCGTCGAAGGTGGCGGGCAACGTGGGCGTCGCCCCCGCGCCCAAGGGATCGGCCGGGGTGCGCACCGGCTGGTCGGGCTTCCACGGCTTCTCGGTGACCGAGACCTGCGCCAACAAGGAGGCCGCCGCCTCGCTGGTCGATTTCCTGACCAACGAAGACAGCCAGAAGCTGGAATCCTCGGCAGGCCCGCTGCCCACCCGCAGCGCGGTCTGGGATCATGTCGTGGCCGAAGCGGCATCCGATCCCTACAAGTCCGAAGTGCTGGCGGCCTTCCAGGAAACCGCCGCCACCGCCTTTGCCGTGCCGCCGACGCCCTACTGGATCGAGGCGACGAACCTGATCTATCCTGAGCTTCAGGCCGCCATTCTGGGCGACAAGACGGTGGATCAGGCGCTGGCCGATGCGGCGGGCGCGGTGGACAACCTGATGAAGGAAAACGGGGTTTACTGACCCCCTTGCCATGCTGAAACGGGCGGCGCCCCCGGGGCGCCGCCTTTCTCCCGCCCCGGGGCCGGCACGGCGATGCCCCCCTTACGGAAGCTTCATGACGCGCGCAAAACTGCCCCCCTGGCTGGTCCTGTTGATGCCGGCCGTGATCATTCTGGCGGCGGTCGTGCTGATCCCGCTGCTGTTGTCGCTGTATTCCAGCTTCACCGCCTATCAGCTGACCCGGCCCGAGACGCTGTACCGCTGGATCGGCACCTTCAACTACGTCAAGGCGGCGAGCGATCCGAATTTCTGGTGGGCCTTCGGGCGCACGGTTCTGTTGCTGACCATCGCGCTGAACACCGAGATGCTGCTGGGTCTTGGCCTTGCGCTGATGGTGTCGAAGGTCACCCGGGGCCAGCGCGCGCTGCGCACGGCGATGATGTTCCCGATGATGTTCTCGCCCATCCTTGTGGGCTTTCAGTTCAAGTTCATCTTCAACGACAACGTGGGCCTTGTGAACAACGCCCTGCAATCGCTGGGGCTGACCGATGTGGCCATTCCGTGGCTGGTGGACGGGCAGCTGGCGCTGTTTGCCATCATCTGCGCGGAAATCTGGACCTCGACCTCGGTCTTCGCCATCCTGATCCTGGCCGGGCTGTTTTCCATCCCGCAGGACCCGCTTGAGGCCGCCAAGGTTGACGGCTGCACGGCCTGGCAAAGCTTTCGCTTCGTCACCCTGCCGTTCCTGATGCCCTTCATCTACATCGCCATGGCGATCCGGTCGCTGGACGTGGCCCGCGCCTATGACATCGTGCAGATCATGACCAACGGCGGCCCGGCCCGGCGGACCGAGCTTTTGTGGACGCTGATCGGCCGTACCGGCTATGTCGATGCGCGGATGGGATATGCCAATGCTATGGGCTATATCTCGATCTTCCTGGCGATCGGTTTCACCGTCTATTTCTTCCGCAAGCTGACCGCCGCCCGCGTCAGCCTTGGCATGGGGGACTGAGCCATGGCCCAGGCTGCAACCCATCGCTTCCGCCGGCGGCTGCTGAAGGCGCTGCACTTCACCGGCCTCTTCCTGGCCATGTCGGTCATCTGCCTGCCGGGGCTGTGGATCGTGCTGAACTCGTTCCGCCCGACGGTCGAGATCATGGCCAAGCCCCCGGTCTGGATACCGACCGAGCTGAACCTTGATCATTACCGCGCCATGTTCGGCGGGATCGGGCAGGGCGGCGTTCCGGTGCTGACCTATTTCCAGAACTCGCTGATCATCTCGGTCACCTCGACGGTGATCGCGCTTCTGGTGGGCATGGCTGGGGGCTATGCCTTTGCCCGCTACCGCTTCAAGGGCAAGGCCACGATGTTCGTGGCGCTGATGGCCAGCCGCGCGGTGCCCGGGGTGGCGCTGTCGCTGCCGCTGTTCATCCTTTACGGCCGCATCGGCATCATCGACACCCATTTCGGCATGATCCTGGTCTATGTCGCCATGAACGTGCCCTTCACGATATGGCTGATCGACGGCTTCTTCCGGCAGGTGCCCAAGGAACTGGCCGAGGCGGCCGAGATCGACGGCTGCACCCGCTGGCAGGCCTTCTGGCGGGTCGAGTTTCCGGTGGCGCGGGCGGGCATCGCCAGCGCGGGCATCTTCGCCTTCCTGACCTCGTGGAACGAATATGCCCTGGCCAGCCAGCTGACCCGGTCGGTCAATTCCAAGACCATGCCGGTCGGGCTTCTGGATTTCACCTCGCAGTTCACCCTCAACTGGGGCGGCATGTGCGCGCTGGCGGTGCTGATGATCATCCCCGCGCTGGTGCTGACCTTCCTCGTGCAGAAACACCTCATCGCCGGCCTGACCTTTGGCGGCGTGAAAGGATAAGACATGGCGCAAGTCCATCTTCGCAACGTCCTCAAGCGCTATGGCGGGCTTGATGTGGTGCATTCCATCAACCTTGACATCGCGCATGGCGAATTTGTCGTGCTGGTCGGGCCTTCGGGCTGCGGCAAGTCCACGACCCTGCGGATGATCGCCGGGCTGGAAGAGATTTCCGGCGGTGAAATCGCCATCGGCGACCGCGTGGTGAACGACCTGCCGCCGCGGGAACGCAACATCTCGATGGTGTTCCAGAACTATGCGCTTTACCCGCACATGACGGTGCGGGAAAACTTGGGCTTCTCGCTGACCATCGCCAAACGCCCCAAGGCCGAGATCGCGGCGGCGGTGGCCGAGGCGGCCGAAATCCTGTCGCTGACGCCGCTGCTCGACCGCCGTCCGGGGGCGCTTTCGGGCGGGCAGCGCCAGCGGGTTGCCATGGGCCGCGCCATCGTGCGCCACCCCGAGGTGTTCCTGTTCGACGAACCGCTGTCGAACCTTGATGCCAAGCTGCGCACCCAGATGCGGGTGGAAATCAAGAAGCTGCACCAGAAGGTCGGCACCACGGTTGTCTATGTGACGCATGATCAGGTCGAGGCGATGACGCTGGCCGACCGGATCGTCATCATGCGCGACGGCCATATCGTGCAGATCGGCACGCCGCTTGAGGTGTTTGAACGGCCGGTGAACACCTTTGTCGCCACCTTCATCGGCAGCCCGCCGATGAACCTGCTGGCGGGCACGGTGCAGGGCGGGCAGGTGGTGCTGGCCGATGGCACGGCCTTGCCGCTGCCGCCCGGACTGCAGGTGGCCGACGGACGGGCGGTGCAGTTCGGCGTGCGGGCCGACAACAT
>JACZKR010000375.1 GCA_014859945.1 Paracoccaceae bacterium
GATCTGGCGGCGCCGGTGCTGTTTCAGGTCTTTGCCCGGCTGAAACCGCGGCTTGACCCGCAGCCCCCCGCCCCGCCGGCGACGCTTCTGGTATCGAACGCGCAGCTGCCGCCGCCGCTGCGCCATTTCCGCAACCGCCACGCGGCCTTTGCCCCCGCCGCCGATGCGCCTGCCGTCGCCTTCCCTCCCGACGGGGCCGAGGTGGAACTGCTGCCGCAGGGCCTGATGGTGCGGGTGTCGGGCGGCAAGGCGCCCTTCACCTGGCTGGCCGATGGCGTGCCCGTCGCCCTGTCGCTGGACGGGCGCGAGACGATGCTGGACAAGCTTGGCCGCGGCTTTGTCACCCTCTCGGTGATCGACGCCGAGGGGCGGGCCGCACGGTCGCGCGTGCGGCTGCGCTAGAGCCTATCTCTTTCAATCTGAATCAGCTTGAACGCGATCCGCCCCAGGTCACAGCCGCTCGATCGCCAGCGCGATGCCCTGACCGCCGCCGATGCACATGGTGATCAGCGCGGTGCGGGCGCCCGTCCGCTCCAGCTCATACAGCGCCTTGGTGGTGATGATGGCGCCGGTCGCCCCCACAGGATGGCCCAGCGCAATCGCGCCGCCATTCGGGTTGACCTTCGCCGGATCAAGATCAAGCCCGCGGTTCACCGCAATGGCCTGTGCTGCGAAGGCCTCGTTCGATTCGACCAGATCGAAATCCGCGGGCCGGATGCCAAGTTTCGCGCACAGCACCTGCACCGCCGGAATGGGCCCAAGCCCCATCACCTTGGGGTCCACCCCCGCCACCGCATAGCCCATGATCCGCGCCCGCGGCACCAGACCGGCCGCCGCCGCCGCATCGGCCCGCGCCAGCACCAGCGCCGCCGCCCCGTTATTCAGGCCCGAGGCATTGCCGGCCGTCACCGTGCCATCCTTCTGGAAGGCGGGGCGCAGCGCGGCAAGACCCTCGGCCGTGGTGGGCTTGGGGTGTTCATCCTGGGCGAACACCACCGGCCCCTTGCGGCCGGCCATTTCCAGGGGTGCGATTTGGTCGGCAAAGCGGCCCTCGGCAATCGCCCGGGCCGCCCGCGCCTGGCTTTCCAGCGCGAAGGCGTCCTGATCCTCGCGGGTGATGCCGCCCTGCGCCGCCACATTCTCGGCCGTCACGCCCATGTGCCCGGTGCCGAAGGGGCAGGTCAGCGCGCCGGTCATCATGTCGATCATCCGGGTGTCGCCCATCTTCTGGCCCCAGCGCGCGGCGGGCAGGATGTAGGGAGAGCGGCTCATGCATTCCGCACCCCCCGCCAGCGCGAAATCGGCATCCCCCAGCATCAGGGCCTGCGCGGCCGAAACGATGGCCTGCGCACCCGAACCGCACAACCGGTTGACGTTCATCGCCGGCGTGGTTTCCGGCACCCCCGCCCCCATGGCCGCAAGGCGCGAGACATACATGTCTTTCGGCTCGGTGTTGATCACATGGCCAAAGACCACCGCCCCGATCCGCTCGGCCCCGATGCCGGCGCGGGTGATGGCGGCTTTAGCGGCATGGGTGGCAATCTCATGCGGGGCAAGACCCGAAAGAGCGCCGCCGAAGGTGCCGATGGCGGTGCGCGCGGCAGACAGGATCACGATGTCGGACATGGGCTAACCTTTCGTTCCGGGGTTCCTCATGTTCTGCCACGATGTGCGGCCGGGTGGGAAGCTGACGTTGCGTCCGACTGCCGTTGACAATCCCGTTGCCGCCGGGAAGGTGGCGCGGCGGACAGGAGACCGGAATGCAGGGCACGGCAGGGGCGCGTCAGGCGCTGATGGCATCGGGACTGGCAAGCTTTGTGCTGCTGGGTCTGGCGCAGGCAATCTTTGGCCCGGCCCTGCCGGTTTATCAGGACCAGTTCGGGCTGGATACCGCGCAGGCGGGCTGGCTGATCTCGGCCTTCTGGGTGGGCTGCTTTCTGGGGGTGATCGGGGTCTATCTGGCGGCGGGCCGGGTTGGTCCGCGCCCCGGTC
>JACZKR010000376.1 GCA_014859945.1 Paracoccaceae bacterium
TGGCAAGTATGTTTCGCATGGGTCGCTTGTTGCGATATATTGTTGCGTGTGCATCTGCAAGGCGAATTTGCATCCGCAGCATCGCAGACGCGGCATGACAAATGCGGTCATGCCGCCCGCGCCCCCTTGCCCGGTGGCAGTCGGGCTGTATCTTCGGACCATGTTGCGCAGATTTGCCCCACTTTCCCTTTGTCTGACGCTGGTTGCCGCCCCGGCGGCGGCCGAGGTGCGGGCGCTTCTGGTGGGGGTGGCGGATTATCTTGTGCTGGACGCCGACCTTAAGGGGCCCGCCGCCGATGTGCGGCTGATGGCGGAAACGCTGGCCGCGCGCGGCGTGGCGCCGGGGGCGATGCTGGCGCTGACATCGGATCCGGCGGGCCTGCCGGCCGGCGTCGCGTCGGGCGCCCCGACCAAGGCGGAAATTCTGGCGGCGATGCAGGCGCTGGCCGATCAGGCGCAGCCGGGCGATACGGTGGTCTTCTACTTCTCGGGTCACGGATCGCAGGCCCCGGACATGAGCGGGGATGAGGGCGGCGGATATGACGAAATCCTGCTGCCGGCCGATGCCGCGGGCTGGAAAGGCCAGATCGGCGCGGTGGAAAACGCCCTGGTCGATGATGAATTGCAGGCCTGGGCGCGACAACTGACGGGGCGCGGGGTCAGGCTGGTCGGGCTGATCGACGCCTGTCATTCCGCCACAGGCTTTCGCGCGCTGGGGGCGCAGGGCAACCCGCGCGGCCTGCCGCCCGAGGCGCTTTCAGTGCCCGATGATGTGACCCCGGCCGAAAGCGGCACGCCCGAGCCGCTGCTGGAGGGGGAATTCGTCTTCCTCTACTCCTCGCAGTCCGATCAGCGCAGTTTCGAATATCCGCTGGCCGATGGCAGCGAATGGCATGGCGAATTTACCCTGCGGCTGGCCGAAGTGCTGCGCAGCGCGCCCGAGGCCAGCTGGGCGCAGGTTCTGGCCGCGACCTCGGACGCCATGGTGCAGGGGCCGGCACGGCAGCTTCCCGATGGTGAAGGCACGCTGCTGGATGCGCCGGTCTTCGGGCGGGGTGTGGCCGGCCGCCGGGTGCAGGTGACGGATGGCGCGCTGGCCGGCGGGCTGCTGCAGGGCATGAACGAAGGCGACACGGTGGCCTTCTATGCCTCTGCCGCAGGCGGTGACCCGCTGGGCGAGGCGACCTTGGCCAAGGTTGAGGCCCGCCGCGCCACGCTGACC